>JAGHDA010000247.1 GCA_021160185.1 Verrucomicrobiota bacterium | reverse complement strand
GGTAATGGACTACCTGCTTCGCTACTACCTTGACTTCCAAATCCTCCAAATCCTCCAGGAAACCCGGGCCAGCGAACACAGCGCCCGCATGGTGTCCATGAAGAACGCCACCGAGAACGCCGAGCAGCTCCTCAAGGACCTGACCCTCGCTTACAACAAGATTCGTCAGGCCGCCATCACCACCGAGCTTTTGGACAACGCGACCGCCCAAATGGCGATAAGCTGAAGAACCGGAGATCCGCCCATGGCCGACACGCTCAAGCTGCGAATCGTAACGCCTCGGGGAGTCGTCTACGACCGGGAGGTGGCCATGGTCACTTTGCCCGCCCAGGACGGCGAGCTGGGCGTTTATCCCACGCACACTCCCCTTTTCACCCTCATCGGCCAGGGCGAGGTGATCGCCAAAGCCACGGGCAAAGAGGATCGCATCCTGGTGACCGGGGGCTGCGCGGAGATCACCGGCGACGCCGTCTCCATCCTCACTGTCTTCGCCACAGACGAGGAAAGGGTGGACGAGCGACAGGCGGAGGAGGCCCGCCGCCGCGCCGAAGAGCGGCTCAAGGAGCGCGACAAGCTCTCGCCCGAAGAGCTGGCGCTGGTCCAAGCCTCTCTGGCCCATTCCACAGCCCAGCTTCGGGTGCGCCGGCGACGTCGGCCCGGGCAGCCTCCCGGCGGCGGTTCTCAAGGCTGAACCCCGCGGCCGGAGCGATCGCCCTCCAGGAAGACTTGCGGCGCGATCCTGCCTCGACGCCTCCCCGCAGCCGGTTCGGCAAAACAAGCGCAACGATGAGCGGAAAAGATTCTCAAAAAGCTTACGCGGCCGCCGGGGTGGACGTAGACCTCGGCAACGAGGTAAAACAGCGCTTGCCCGAATGGCTCGCCGCCGCCCGACGGCCCGGCGTCCTGGGCAAGGTGGGCGGATTCGGCGGCCTCTTCGCCTTGGACACGCGGCGCCACCGCCGGCCGGTCCTGGTCAGCAGCGTCGACGGGGTAGGCACCAAGCTCAAGCTGGCTTTCGCCCTGGACCGACACGACACGGTGAGCCAGGACCTGGTCAACCACTGCGTCAACGACATCGCGGCTCTCGGCGCCGAGCCGCTGTTCTTCCTCGATTATATCGCCGCCGGACGGCTCCGCCCCGAAGTGTTCGAACAGCTCATCAAAGGCTTTTCTCTCGCCTGCCGCGCCAACCGCTGCGCCCTGATCGGAGGCGAGACCGCCCAGATGCCCGGCTTTTACGCCGAGGAGGAATACGACCTCAGCGGCGCGATCGTCGGAGTCGTGGAGCGGGACAGCATCCTAGACGGCAAAAACATCCGGCGCGGCGACGTCTTGATCGGCCTGGCCTCCAGCGGACTCCACACCAACGGCTATTCCCTGGCGCGGAAAGTCCTTCTTGATCAAGCCCGCCTGAAACTGACGCAGCGGATCGAGGAGCTGGGCTGCGAGCTGGGCGAGGAGCTCCTTAAAATCCATGTCAGCTACGGCCCGCTGATCCTGCGCCTGCTTCGTCGGTCCAACCGCGAAGGGCGGCGCGCCATCAAGGCCATCGCCCACATCACCGGCGGCGGTTTCGTGGACAACATCCCCCGCGTCCTGCCCAAGCGCCTCGACGCTCTCGTGCGCAAAGGAAGCTGGCCGGTCCCGCCCATCTTTCGGCTCATCCAGCGGCTCGGCCGGGTGGAAGAAGCGGAGATGTGGCAGGTCTTCAACATGGGCGTGGGCATGATTCTCATCGTCGATCCCGAGGCGGCGGACAAGATCCTCCGCGCCGTCCGGCGCGCGGGCCTCGCCGCGTGGACGGTCGGGGAAATCGTCCCCGGAACCGGTCGGACGCGTTTGGTTTGACCCGCTCCGGCCCGCTCGCACGAAGCGCGCCGACTCGGCCGCTTCTTGACGGCGCCGGGGTCGGGCGTATGATGCGGAAGAAGGAAAACGGACTATGATAACGAGCATTGAAGACATTGTGGCGAGGGAAATCCTCGATTCGCGCGGCAATCCCACCGTGGAAGCCGAAGTTTATCTGGCCGGCGGCGACATGGGCCGCGCGGCCGTGCCCTCAGGAGCGAGCACCGGCGAGAACGAAGCGCTCGAGCTGCGGGACAACGACAAGTCCCGCTACGGCGGCAAGGGCGTTCTTACGGCGGTCAAGAATATCACGGAGAAGATCCTCCCCGCGCTGGAAGGCATGGACGCGGCCGACCAGGCGGCGGTGGACCGGACCATGATTGAACTGGACGGAACCGAGTACAAGAGCAAGCTGGGGGCCAACGCCATCCTGGCGGTTTCCCTGGCGACGGCCAAGGCGGCCGCCGAAGCTTCGGGCCTGCCGCTGTTCCGTTACCTGGGCGGCGCCAACGCCAAGGTTCTTCCCGTGCCGATGGCCAACGTCATCAACGGCGGAGCGCATTCGGACGCCCCGATCGACTTCCAGGAGTTCATGATTATGCCCGCCGGCTTCTCCCAATATCGCGAGGCGCTTCGGGCCATCGCCGAAACCTTCCATGAGCTGAAGAAAGTCCTCAAAGGCAAGGGCCTGTCCACTGCCGTCGGCGACGAAGGCGGCTTCGCCCCCAACCTGGGAAGCGTGGAGGAAGCAATCGAAGCCATTCTCCAGGCCATCAAGAACGCCGGCTATGAGCCCGGCAAGCAAATCTTCATCGCCCTGGATGTGGCCGCGTCCGAGTTTTACGACGGCGACGGCAAGTACACCTTCAAGAAGAGCACCGGCAAGACCGTAAGCGGAGAAGAGTTGATCGACGTGTACGCCCGGCTTTGCGACCAATACCCCATCGCTGTGATCGAGGACGGCTGCGCCGAGAACGACTGGGACAACTGGGAGAAGCTGACCCGGAAGCTTGGCGAGCGCATCCAACTGGTCGGCGACGACATCTTCGTGACCAACATGAAGTTCCTCCGCCAGGGCATCGAGCGGGGAGTGGCGAATTCGATCCTCGTCAAGCTCAACCAGATCGGCTCGTTGACCGAGACGTTCGACACGGTGCAGTTGGCCCAGCGCAACAAGTACTCGACGGTGATCAGCCACCGATCGGGCGAAACGGAGGACGCCACTATCGCCGACTTTGCGGTGGCGGTGAACGCCGGCCAGATCAAGACCGGCTCCTTGAGCCGCAGCGACCGGCTGGCAAAATACAACCAGCTCCTTCGCATCGAAGAGATGCTCGGGGAAGACGGCGTCTACGCCGGAACCTCCGTGCTGCCCAAGGCCTTCCAGGGCTGATCAGGAAGAAGACTCCTTCCGTCGCGCCGTCCTGTCCGCGCCGCGGACAGGACGGCTTGCGTTTAGACACTCCCCGGCCGCTCACTGAGCAGCCGGGGCGGCTTTTAGTTGTTCCAGAAGCGGCTTGAGGCTGAACTGGAGAAACAGATAGTGCGGCGCTTCTTTTTCCCTCCGGAGGGCCTCGGCGTAAACCGCCCGAATGTCAGCGAGCGCCGGAGCCGCCTTGGGACCGAGAAACTGGAGTTGGCGGGCGGCGTGAAGGGCTGCGTCAAGCTCCCGGCTCCGCAGCTCGCGCCGCAACACCTCGATCGCCTCCGGACTCTCCTCAAGGCCGGCCAGCGCGGCCGCGGCCTCGATGCGGACGTTGGCGCAGGGATCCGTCAACGCCCGTCGCAGCGCGCCGCGCGCCGCGCGCGCAAGCGGCCCCGCCGCATGAAGGCCCACCGCCGCCCAGTACCGCGCCGCGGCGTCCGGATGCCGAAGCAGCGCCGCTTGCCTAGACAGCGCCTCAGTCCGGCCGACCAGTTCGGCCGCCTCGAGAATCTCGCCCAGAGGATACGCCGCCGGATCCCGCGCCAGTTCATAAGGCGTCCGCCCGCCCATTCGACGCCGCCGCTCCCATTCAGGCAAAAAGCCCAAGTCCCGCGTTCGGAGAATCCAGCGCCGCAGCTCGCGGCGGAGCCGCTCCAAAACGGCCCGATAACGGGCGTCTCCCGCCAGGTTATGAATCTGCCAGGGATCCGACCGGGTGTCGTACAATTCCTCGATCGGCTTGCGAGGCCCGGCGTAGCCGAGTTGAGCCGCGTTCAGCTTGCCTTCCCGCGCCAGCCGCGTGATCTGCCGGCGCATCCCCGCCTGGTCGGAATAGCCTTCGGGCTGATTCCATGAAAGGTGAGGCATGAAATTGCGAATGTACAGGTAGCGGTCGTCGCGAACGGCGCGGGAAAGGTCGTAGGCCTCATCCACACGATCCCGCGCGCCGTAGATGTAACTCCGAGGAGGACCGGCCTGAAGGCCGAGAAAGGCTGTCCCTTGCATCTGCGGCGGCGCGGGCGCGCCCGCCAGTCTCAGGACCGTGGGCGCGAAGTCCACAAAGCTGACCAACCGCCCTGTCGTTTCGCCGGGATCGGCCGGCGCAAGGGCGCGGAAACGCTCCGGGAACCGGATGATCAGGGGCACGCGCAAGCCGGTGTCGTACAAAGTGCGCTTGCCCCGGGGCATGCCCATCCCATGGTCCGAATAGAAAAAAACGATCGTGTCATCCGCCAGGCCGTCCTCTTCCAACTGCTTCAAGAGACGGCCGACCTGCTTGTCCATGGCCGTAATGCAATCGTAATACCGGGCCCAGGTTCGGCGGACGAGAGGCGTGTCCGGATAAAACGGGGGGAGCCGCAGCCGGGCGGGATCCGCGCGCTCCTCGGGCTTGAGCTCCTCGCGGATCATGGCTTCGAATTGCTCGAACGGCCAGACGCACGTGCGGGACTGGTGGGTCGTCATCAGGTTGAACACGCTGAAGAACGGCCGGCCCGGCGGGCGGTTGCGCCAATGCGCCGTCGCGCTGCAATCGTCCCACGACTCGCGGATCAGACGCGGCTCTTCGCTGGTGTTGTAGTCAGTCTTGACATTGTTTGAGCAATAGTAGCCGGCCCGTCGCAGATAAGAAGGGAAGCCGTGGAACGCCGCCGGGATGGGGAAGAGCGAACGGAGGTTCTCCGTGCCCAACGCGGTGGCGTACGCGCCGGTGATCAGACAGGACCGCACGGGCGAACACACGGGCGCGGTGGCAAAGGCCCGCGTGTAGCGCACGCCTTCCCGGGCGAAGGCGTCGAGAACCGGCGTTCGAGCCTGGGCGTCGCCGTAGCAGCCCAGGTTGGGGCTCATGTCCTCACAGGTAATCCAAAGAATGTTGGGGCGCGGCTCTTCGGCGCGGCTCGCCGCTCCGAACATCCACCCTCCGACCGCCAAGGCCCCGGCAAAACGCAGGCCGAAAAGCCCGACTCTGGACGTCCATCTTGCGCGCATAGAGGAATGAAACGCCGCTTTCGCCCCCGCGCCAAGCGGGAACTGCGCCCTCTGCAGCCACCCCAGCCGAAACCTTCCACGGACTCCAAAAGCGAAGCGAACGCTCTCCGCCGGCGGATGCGGCTGGACTTGTCGCGTCCAGGCGGGTAAACGGAGCGGATGCTTGAGCCGGGGAAAATCATCATCGGCGCGCTGGCAGCCGTCTTCATCGGGGTCTCCAAGGCCGGTTTTGGCGGAGGGCTCGGGATGCTCACCACGCCGCTCTGCGTGTTGGCTTTCGGACCGAAAGAGGCCCTCGGCATCGTGCTGCCCATGCTCTGCGCCGGCGATCTCTTTTCCCTGATCCACTACTGGGGCAAGTGGAAGAAGGAGAACCTCTGGTATTTGCTTCCCGGAGTGGTCGCGGGGGTGCTGATCGGCGTGCGCCTCATCGGGCGTTTTTCCGCCCGCCAGCTCAACGTGGCGATCGGCAGCCTGGCGGTAGGGTTCGTCATCTTCCAGCTCCTGCGGGAGACCATCTTCCGCGCCGAAGGCAAATTCTCGCCCCGATTCGGCCTCGGCTTCTTGTTCGGAACGGCGACGGGGGTCGCCTCCACCTTCGCCCATGGCGCGGGCCCCGTGGTGGCCATGTTCCTCATCCCCCAACGCCTGCCCAAAATCGTCTTTGTAGGCACCACCGTCTTGATCTTCACCTGGGTGAACTGGATCAAGATGCCCTTCTTCCTCTTGGACCAGTCCGTGATTCCCCTCTCCTGGCTGCCGGCCGAATCGATTATCAACGGCCAAACAATCCGCTGGAGTCTGGCCTTGATCCCGCTGGTTCCGGCGGGAGTCTGGCTGGGGGTTCAGCTCAACCGCCGCTTTTCGGAAACCTGGTTCACCCGGGCGATCTACGCTCTGCTCTTTCTGACCGGCCTGCAACTCATCTTCGAGTTCGACCTGGCCGGCTGGCTCCACGCCTTGATCCGGGCAAGCTGAGCGTCTCCCCGCCCCGCGGCGCGAAAGCGGGTTGCGTCCGCCGCCCAAGCGGCTTCAACTAATGGCGCCGATGGCTGCCTCCGAACGCTCAGAGGTCCTGCTCGAAGCCCGGGGCCTTTCGAAGGCCTTCCCGGGCGTGCTGGCCCTTGACGGCGTGGACCTGGAGCTGCGCCGCGGCGAAGTGCGCGCCCTCATGGGCGAAAACGGCGCGGGCAAGTCCACCCTCATGAAAATCCTGGCGGGCTTCCACGCGCCGGACGCCGGAGTGATCCGCTTCGAAGGACGCGAAGTCGCCCTGCCCAACCCGCACGCCGCGGCCCGGCTCGGCATCGGGATGATCCACCAAGAGCTGATGCCTTTCGCCGACATGACCGTGGCGGAAAACGTCCTGATAGGATTGGAACCCGCCGCCGGACGGCTCGGGTGGATCCATCGCCGCCGCCTCTACAAGGAAGCCTCCCGATGGCTCAAGAAACTTGATGCGGACATCCCGCCCGAAACGCGCATGGGCGACCTGACCGTGGCGCAAATGCAGACGGTGGAAATCGCCCGCGCCCTGGCCCGCGCCGCCCGGGTGATTATCATGGACGAGCCCACTTCGGCGCTTTCTGAGCGCGAAGTCCGAGCGCTGTTCCGAGTGATCGACGATCTGCGAAAGCGCGGGGCGGCCATCCTCTACAGCTCCCACCGCATCGACGAGGTATTCCAAATCGCCGATCGGGTCACTGTGCTGCGCGACGGGCGCCGGGTAGCCGAAAGCCCCGTCTCCGACCTGGACGAAGCCGCCCTGATCCAGTGGATGGTGGGCCGCGAACTGAGCCGCGCCGGGCGTCGCCCGCCGGCTTCGCGGGGGGCGGAAGTCCTGCGCCTGATCGGGCTCACAGGCGCCGGATTCAAGGACGTGAGCCTGCGCGTGCGACGCGGCGAAGTGGTCGGCCTGGCGGGTCTGATGGGAGCCGGCCGCACCGAGTTGCTCGAAGCCGTGTTCGGCCTCGCTCCGGCAGCCGCGGGCGAGATCCGCGTCGAGGGCAAGCCCGTCCGCATCCGCCGCCCTCAAGACGCCCTGGCGGCGGGCCTTGCGCTCGTCCCCGAAGACCGGCAGGCCGCCGGCTTGGTTCCCTCCCTGTCGGTAGAGGCAAACATGACGCTGGCGAGCCTGCGGGAATTTTCCCGGGCGGGCTGGGTGCAACGGCGGCGCGAAACCGCGGCGGCGCGGGAACAGGCGCGCCGGTTCAATATTCGGGAAACCGCCCTGGACCGGCCGGCGCGCCACCTGAGCGGCGGCAACCAGCAAAAGACAGTCTTCGCCAAGTCGCTTCTGACGCGCCCCAAAGCCC
>JAGHDA010000339.1 GCA_021160185.1 Verrucomicrobiota bacterium | reverse complement strand
GCCAGGAAGTAGGCTTTGGTCACATGCCCTTCCACGCCGGAAAGCGCGAACGGGCCAGCGGGCCGCTTGAACAGATGGATGTAGAGCTTGCCCGGCCGTCCGGTGGCCAACCAGTCGGGCCCGTCTGCCGTCTCATTTCTGGCCCTGCCTCTGCCCCTACGGGCGCGTAGGGCTCTCTTAGCCGGGGCGGCGCCTTTGATCGAAACGGGTCCCGCGCCGTAAATCGACTCGCCGTTGACTTTCAGCCAGTCCCCAACCTTGGCCAGAATCGCTACAGCTTCCGGCTGAATGACGCCCTCGGCCGTGGGCCCGACGTTGAGCAGAAAGGCGCCTCCCTTGCTCGTCACCTCAACCAGCATCCTGATCACGGTGGCCGGGCTCTTCCAGGCGTGGTCGCTTGCCCGATAGCCCCAAGAACGGTTCAGCGTCATGCAGGTTTCCCAGTGCCAGCCGGGAAACGGATTGGCCGGGATTTGCCGGTCGCCGTAGGAAAGGAAATCCACGCCGATATCGCGTAGCTCGGCCAACTGCTCCGGCGTGAGGCGCGGGATCTTCCGCCCGCTGTACAAGATCCGGCTGTTGACCGCCGTGGGCGGCTGGAGTTGGCGCACGAGTCCGATCAGTTCTCGGGCTTTCTCTGGCGTCATGCTATTCGGGGTGTCGCACCACAGTTCAGCGACCGGGCCGTAGCCGGTGAGCAACTCGCGAATCTGCGGCAACGCCTTCTTGTGAAAATAAGTGTGAAAGTCGCCCTTTTGCGCGGGATCCCACGCGCCCCCGTTGATCGCGCCGCCGGGATAGTGCCAGTCCTGGGCGTTGGAGTAGTAGAAGCCCAGCCGAATGCCCTGCTTCTGACAGGCGGCGGCCAGTTCCTTCAGCGGATCGCGCTTGAACGGCGTGGCGTCCACGATGTTATAGGGCGTGACCTTCGAGCCGAACATCGCGAAGCCGTCGTGGTGCTTGCTGGTGATGACGATGTACTTCATCCCGGCGCGCTTGGCGATCTGGACCCACTGGTCCGCATCGAACTTCACCGGGTTGAACTTAGCTGCCAGCTTCTCGTATTCGGCAACAGGAATCTTCTCCCGGTTCATCACCCACTCGCCCCGGCCGAGTTCGGCGTAAAGCCCCCAGTGAATGAACATGCCGAACCGCGCCTCGTCCATCCAGGCGGCGCGATCTTCGGCAGCACCCGCTGTCGTCGTTGTTACGCAGGCGGCCCACAGGGCGCCCAGCAGCAGTGTGATCGTGTTCGCTTTCATGGTGTCTCTCTCCACTCGATTCTTGCGATCTTTTTCTCCAGGTCCACGAGCACGGAGGCGTGTTCGAACTGGCGGCGATAGGTCCAGCCGTCGCGAACAGCCTCGCCCTTCGGCGGGCCGAGCGGCCGGTCGAATTCCGGGCGCCAGTCGAACGTGCCGTGGAATTCTCGGTAGCCCCACGAGTAGCAAAAATAGCAGTTCCGCTGCGCCGCTGCCAGAAAGCAAGCCAGCGGGAAGGCGATCCGCTCCCGGGCCAGGCGCAGCAGCTCGGCGTGCGGCCTAGCCATCATGTCCTTCCGGCGAAACGTAAAGCCCGGCCAGCCCTTGAGGATGACGATCTTGCCGGCCCGAGCGGCGGCGCGCGTCGCGTCGAAATACGCGGTCAACATCTCCTTGCCGCTGCCGTATTTGGGATGGCAGAAGCTCTCGATCATCGCGCCGTCGGCAAATTGCAGCAACTTCTTCGGGTCGTCCTTCATCAGCCCGTTGTAGATGATGAGCTTGTCGGGCCCGATCTTGCGGCGCGTTTCCTCAAGCAAGGCCACCCGCGCGGCCACCAGTGCCTTCACCTTTGCCTCGCTCAGTCCCTTCTCCCTTCGCTGTCCCATGGCGTCGGCGAAGATCCCGTCGGCCCCATACTCACGCACAGCTTTCGCGGCCGCGTCCGACCACCAATGACGCACATCCGGCCGGGTCAGGTCGTAGTTCGGAACCGCGCCGCGTCGCTTGATCGTGCGGCCTTTGCTGTCCTTCGGAAACCCGCCGGCGGGAAACGTCTCCATGGCCTGGTAGCAGCCCCGGCTGGACGACGCGTCCAACGACGCGTTCCAGTAAAACAACACTTTCGCCCTGGGATTGCGCTTCTTGATCTCCATGGCCGCCACGGCGAATCCGGCATCCGTGCTCCCGTGCTTGTGGCTTGCCTGGTGCTTCTCGATGGTGATGAAATCGAAGTGCGTGGCCAGAAAATTCAGTTCTTCCGGCGTGAAGTCATCAGAGGCCTTGCCGACGTGGGCATACACCGGCACTCGCTCCCAACTGAAGTCCGGAAACCCATCGGCGGCGCGCAGCACGGGAAGCCATAAGGTCAGTGCGCCGATAAAGGCAACAATCCGGTTCATCATCGTTCCTCCCTGGTTCATGGTTTTTTCTCAATCTTAAATCCGATCACCGGCAGGTCGGGGAGTTTCTCAGGGCGGTGAATCGTCAAGGCAGCCGCGGTTCGCGTCCACTGGATCGGCTCATCACTGCCAAGCAGCTTGATCGTTTCAATCTTACCCTCATACACACCGTCCGCCGCCAGGGTCTTGATCACGATGTCTTCAGTCGGCGGCGCCGGCACAAACGCGTAGAGCGTGTCGCCTTTGCACGTGAAGCGAATGTCCTGCGGACTGAAGGGCTTCTTGTTTTTGCCCTGTCGGCCGTCCTTAATCTTCAGCGGACCTTCGCCGAAGGTCTTCCACGGCCGTGTGTTGTAGATGCCCTCGCCGTTGACCCTCAGAAATTCGCCGAATGCCCGCAGATAGGCCTCCTGGTTTTTGGGCAAGGTTCCGTCGCCGCCGGCGGCTTCGCAGAGGACCTGAGCGCCGGGCTGGGCGCTGAGGAGTCGGATGAGCCGGCGGTGGCCGGCGGGGGTGTTGGGCAGGTCGTGAAAGCGACCGGCCCAGTGGAGTTGGAGGTTCTGCTTGGCAATGTCCAAGCCCGCGTAGTGAGTGGTGTTCACGCGTTGACTTAAATTAAAAAACACCGGAACGGATTTGGGCTGAGTGGCCGAAAGGGGTCGTCGGCTCATGGGAAAAAGACACCGGAAAAGGCCGGTGCGGATGAACATGAGCCGCGAGATTAAGAAAGACCTGCTGCCCCGACTCCAGGAGCGTTACGCCCGGCGCGGCCGAGCCGGCCGCAGCCGCGTTCTCGACGGGCTGTGCCAAGATTACCACTACGAGCGCAAGTACGCCATCAAGCTGTTGAGGGGCACCTTGCCGCCCCCCCATGGGCGCAAGAAGCCGGTGGGCTTCACCCGGTCGCGCCCCTATCACAGGGATGACAACGCCCACGTCGAGCAGAAGAACTGGATGTGGCCGCGCCAACTGCTGGGATACGGGCGCATGGCATCTGCCGCGCTGGTGGAACCGATCAACCAGCTGTATCGGCAGGCGTGGGATCCGCTGATGAACTTCTTTCTGCCGGGCTTGAAGCTGGGGAAGAAGTGGCGCGAGGGCAGCCACTGGCGCAAGCGTTACGAACCGGCGCAGACGGTCTATCAGCGACTGATGCAATTGCCGGAGCTGCCCCGCCGGAGGCGCCGGGAACTGCAGGATCGATTTAAGAGCTTGGATCCCTTCGCGCTGAAGGCGGAGGTGGAAAAGTGGTTGCGGACCATCTTGGCGGGGCCGGCAGGGGGCCTCCGCCAAGGGGGGGTGACACGTGAGCTAGCATGACCGCCGAAACAACACCGTGAATCACCGACCTTCAGTTCGCCTCCGGTGTCTTTTTCCCATGAGTCAATGGGGGGAAGGTCGCTGCCTGCTCCGTTCCAACCTCAGCGGGGAAGCTCCGGGCAAACGGCGGGAACTCTACATTCAGTTGGCGCAGATCGAAGAGGCCTTCAAGAGCCTCAAGGGCGACCTGAGCATCCGCCCCATCTTCCACCAGCTTGATCAGCGCATCAAAGCCCACATCTTCATCGCGTTCCTG
>JAGHDA010000206.1 GCA_021160185.1 Verrucomicrobiota bacterium | reverse complement strand
TAGGTGGGCAGCAGGATCTTGTGGCGCACAGCGGCGATCCCGCCTCGGTGGAGAAGGGCCGCTGAGTTTGTCGCCGGCCGCCCCGCGCCGCTCTCGTTGCGCCCCGCAAACCCCGCCACCAGGCCGGTCTCGCCGATCTCCGCCGCCAGGCCCTCCAGCTCCCGGGCGCGCGCGAGAAACGCCGGTCGCAGGAGCAGATCCCGCGGCGGATAGCCCGTTAGGGCCAGCTCGGGCGTCAGGACCAGCTCGGCGCCTGCGGCGGCGGCTCGGCGGTAGCCTTCCAGGATGCGTTCGCAGTTGCCGGCGAAATCGCCGATCGTCGCGTCGATCTGAAGCAGAGCCAGTTTCATCGGAGAGGCCGCAATGTGCGCCAGTCCACCTCGTTCAATCCTCCAAAAGGCGCCCGCACCAAAGCCCCCGGCCCGATGCCGCGCCGCTTGAACCACCCCTGCCGCGTTTCCAGAGCGTACTGGACATTGGAGCTGACCGACTCGACCGGCGTTTCGTCCATCGGTTGCATGTCGTAAATTTCAAGGATGTAGCCCTCCGGATCCAGATAGGCCACTGAGAGGGGGATCTTGGTGTTGCGCATGTAGAAGGAGCGCTTGGCAGGGCCGCGAAAGACGAAAAGCATCGCGGCGTTCTCGGCCATGTTGGTCCGATACATCATCCCCGTGGCAATCTGCGTTGTCGTGCGGGCCACTTCGGCCGTCAACGTCTCCGCGCCTACCCACAAGGGAATCGTCGGCAGCGGCGGCTGCGCCCGGTCCAAATACCAATGCCGCTGGGAAGGCCCTTCCTCGACGCGGGCAGCCGTCGCCGGGCGACGGCATCCGCCGGCCAAGGCGGCCGCAATCAGGAGGAGGCAGCCTCCGCTTTTCCATAACCCCGTTCCCATGTCTGAAGCATGGCGCCGCCGCGGCAGCGGAGGCAACGCAAACTCTTCGGAAGGGGAAGGCCGCTTTTGTCACGCCGCGTCCGACGACGCATCGAGGGACCGCCGCCGACTTGCCAGACGCGAGCGGGCGGGGCAGACTGAAACCATGGCGTCTGTGATCAAAGGACCGGTTTATGTAGTAGGGGACAACATCGACACCGACCAGATCATCCCAGCGGAATACCTGAATCTGGTGCCGACGATTCCCGAGGAATACGAAAAGCTCGGCGGCTACGCGCTTTGCGGCCTGCCTGAGTCCGCGTATCCCGTCCGGTATGTGGAGCCCGGTCAGTTGGACTCCGCATACCCCATCGTGATCGCCGGCAAGAACTTCGGCTGCGGCAGCTCTCGAGAGCACGCCCCGGTCGCCCTCGGCTCGGCCGGCTGCCGGGCGGTGGTCGCCGAAGGGTTCGCGCGGATCTTCTTCCGCAACTGCATGGCGACCGGCGAGCTGTATCCGTGCGAGAGCCGCGACCGCCTTTGTGAGGTCCTCAAGACGGGCGACCTGGTCGCCCTCGACTTGGAAGCCGGGGAGCTGATCCAGGAGGCAAGCGGCCGACGCTGGCCCTTGAAACCGTTGGGCGAGGTGAAAACGGTTATTGACGCGGGAGGACTGTTCGAATACGCCCGGAAAAGCGGAATGATGGCCGGCGCCGGTTCGTAAGCGCGAACAGAGGCGCGCCCCGAGGCCGCGATTGAAAGGAGAACGCACTCATGAGAACACACATCCGTTGGAGCAGGATAGGAACGACGATGGCGTTGTGTCTGGCTGCCGGTCTGGCAGCCGCTGAGTGGGCCGAACCGCCCGTAGTGGATCCGGGGCCTCCAGGACCGCCCGCGCCGATTCCCTCGGACGCTATCGTGTTGTTCGACGGCAAGGATCTCTCCCAGTGGCGCAACGCCCGCGGCGGCCCGGCGGGGTGGAAGCTGGCGGACGGCGCGATGGAGGTGAACGGCACAGGCAATATTTTCACCAAACAAGAGTTTGCAGACTGCCAGCTCCATGTCGAGTGGGCGGCGCCGAAAGCGGTCAAAGGCAGCGGGCAGGGACGCGGCAACAGCGGCGTGTACCTCCAGGGCCGCTACGAAATCCAGATCCTCGATTCCTACCGTAACAAGACCTATCCGGACGGCCAGGCCGGGGCCTTCTATGGGAATTTCCCGCCTCTGGTAAACGCCTGTCGCAAGCCGGGAGAATGGCAGACTTACGACATTGTCTTCCATCCCCCGCGTCTTGCCGCGGACGGCAAGACGATCGTGCCGGGCTCCTTCACGGTGTTCCATAATGGAATCCTGATTCAGGACCATGTGCCGGTGCGCCATGCCACCACGGCGGCCGCCTTCCGCGGGGTGACGGAAAAGGGGCCGCTGATGCTTCAGGACCACGGCTGCCCGGTGCGGTATCGTCTCATTTGGATTCGCCCGCTGCCGAAGGGACCGGCTCGGAAGTAGTCTGAAGTTGCGTTTCGCCCGAAGGGGGCGTGCGGGAGAGCCCGACACGCCCCTTCTTTTTTGGCTACTCGCCCGCTTTGGCCGCCAACGGGCGATACATAAGCCCGTAGAACATGTCCAGATACCGGCGGGTTTCTTCCCGCTCGATGCGCGAGATGTACTTCCAGAACCCGTACACGCGGGAAAGGGTGAGCAGCCGGCGCGCGTACAAACTCCAGGTGTATCGCTCGGCCACGCGGCTGAGAGCGCCGTCTGAAATCCGCTTCCACCAGGCGGGGTCGCGGCGGCTTTCCCATAGAAACTCGGCGATCGCCTGCGCCGCTTCGTCTCCGTGGTTCGGATCGATGTGGAAGCCGGAGCGGCCGTGCTCGATGATCTCCAGCGGGCCGCCGTAACGGGTGGCGAACACCGGCAGCCCGCAGCTCATGGCCTCGATGACCGTTAGGCCGAACGCCTCGAAAAGGGCGGGCTGGACGAAGACGCCTCGCCGGCGGGCGACCAATCGATAAAGCTCGCCCACGCGCGCCTTGTCGGTTTGCATCGTGATCCACCGAACCTGTCCTTCCAGGTTGTGCTCCTCGATCAACGCGCGGAGTTTTTCGATTTGCTCGCGCTCCTCGGCGTCCTTGGAGCGCTCCGGATCAAACTGTCCGCCCACAAGGAGGAGGTTGGTTTCCCGGCGCAGCTCGGCGGACCGGCCGTACCACGCCGCGAGTCCGGCCATGTTCTTGATCCGGTCCAGGCGCGACATGGCGAAAACCGGCGGCTTGTCCGGTTCGCTCCATCCGCCCAGCGCCTCGGTTCCGGGCGGTCCAAACACCAGCCGCTCAACCTCTTCCCGAGCCTTCCTGCTTCCTTTGCGCCGCTGCGTGTAGGGGAAGAAAAACTGCGGATCGGCCCCCGGCGAGACGATGTTGAACTTCGGATCGAAGGGGCTGACGCCCCGGAGCGTCCGGTAAAGCCCCGGCATGGTGAAGTGATTGTAGCTCTCGTACTGGCCGATGGTTTCCCGCGTGCCGGCGATTTCCTGGTAGGTGCTGGCGATGATGAAATCCGCCGCGTTCATCGCGATCAGGTCCGCCGTGAACTGGCAGGAGAAATGGTGCTCCGGCTCGTGATCCTTCCAATAGAGGTCCGAGTAAAGGTATTTCGTCTTTTCCAGGGCGTGGGCGATGTTGCATTGGGTCACGCCCATCCAACGCGCCGCCAGCGTGGCCGTCAGGTTGCCGTCCGAATAGTTCCCGATGATCAGGTCCGGCCGGCCGCCCAGTCGCTGCTCGATTTCCACGCAGACTTCCCGGGCGTAGCGCTCCAGATAGGGCCAGACCTTGAATCGCGAGATCCAATGGGGAACCGCCGCGCCGTCCGGCGTTCGGAACGGGACGCGAATGATCCGCACGTTGCGGGTCCCTCGCACCGGCTCTTCGGGCCGATTGCAGGTCGTCCCCTCCGCCTCGGGGATCAGGCGGGTGAAAATCAGGATCTGCGGCTCGATGTCCAGGCCTTGCTCGAAGCAGAACCGGCGCATCTCCTTCTCAAGCGCCCGGACCTGGTCGAGGATGTAGACGACCTGCCCGCCGGTGTCGGGCAGGCCGAGCACGTTGCTTTGCCCGAAATAGCCGTGGGGCGAGAGGATGACCAGGTTGAAAATCATCGGAATCGAGCCCAGGAAACGTTCCAAGCTCAGCGGATCGGGCGCTTCAAGGATTTCGGCCAACAGGCTCATTGTTTCCAAAGCCTGGCGCGCGGTGCGCCCCCAGCCCGGCTCGAAACCCTTCTCGCGAAGCGCTTCCTGAAATTCGGTCTGATTCGTTTTGGGATCCAGCGTCTCCAAAAAATTCTGAGCTTCGGAGAGGGCGCGGCTGAGTTTTTCCAAGGAATCCACCTCGCGGCCGAGCATCAGTTGCTTGCCGCGGTAATGGTGGAGACGGAGGAACTCCAGCAGGCGGCGGTTGCCCTGTTCTTTTTCGGCAAACAGCCTGCTGGAGAGATAGCGGTTCAGAAACTCGACGCCCCGGCCGATGGAGCGGGCTCGCTCCATCTTCGGAAACTCCCGCTCGAACGGCCCGAAGTCGATCTCCAACGTCCAATCCGGACGCGGCTTGCCCGGCTCCACGAGCGCCTCCTTTGCCTCCAGAAACGCCGAGGCGGAAACCTCTTCGCAACTCAAGTCCTCCGCATTGATTCGCAGAAATTGCCACTTGGCGATGTCGGGGCGGATCGCCAGATAAAAAGCCGGGTAGGCGATCACCGCTTCCTGGGCGGCGCGGATCGCGTTGGCCAGCGGCGAGAGGCGCAGCGCGCTGCCCGCCTCGCAGGCGCAAAAGGCCCCGGCCTGGTCCACCAGGTCGGAGCGAAGCAGGAAAGGCCGGTTCAGTCCCAGATAACATTGGAGCAGAGCCGCAGCCTCTTTCGGATAGGCTTTCAACGTCTGCTCCAGACTCTTAATCAACGTGGCGGGCATGAGAAACTTTCTTATGCCGGGTTCGCAAGCGGCCGCTCCCTCCGCGCCCGCGCGCGCGGAAGCGAGCAAAGGACGAGCCTCAGCGCGCGATCAAGCGGTTCGGAGCCGTGTTCGAAACGATCAATTTCCATGAGTTCCCCAGCCAACGCTGGCCCTCGCCGATCCCGACGGGCTGCCATATACAGGGAGGGCGGGCGGCGAAGCAAGCCCGGAAACGTCACTCCCGCTCGCAAATCTCCGCAGCGCCGAGGCGGGAGGCGAATTGGGAGAAAAACCTTCAGGTGAATCAAGACGGCGCGCGGCT
>JAGHDA010000088.1 GCA_021160185.1 Verrucomicrobiota bacterium | reverse complement strand
GAAGCGCTTCCCATGGTTCGGGTCTCTCCCGAGCAAGCCCTGCCTCCTTTGAAAGAAGCCGCCGAAGACCACGACCCCAACGTTCGGAAATCGGCCGTCCGCGCGCTGGCCCGGCTCCAAAGTCCCGAAGTGGAGCCGATTCTGATCGCGGCGCTCCGTGACGAGCACCCGTGGGTGCGGCACTTCGCAGCCCGATCGTTGGGGATCCAAGGCAGGCCACAAGCCTTCGAGGCCCTCCTCCGCGCGGCGGAAACGGACCCGGCCCCCTTTGTGCGGGCTGAAGCGATGGAAGCCCTGGGCGCCTTGGACGGCGCGGAGGCGGTTCAGGCCCTTTCCCGATGGATTGACATGGAAAACCCCGACCTGGCTTGCGCGGCCATCCGAGGGTTGGGCCGTTCCAGCCATCCCAAGGCCTTGCCGGCGCTGGCGCAGGCCTTGCGATCAAGCGGGCGCGAGCGCCGCCTCGAGGCGCTGCGGGCGCTTGGGGAACAAGAAGACTCCGCCGCCGCCGAACTCATCTTCCAAGCCTTGATCCGCGAAGCCGATCCCGCCCTCATCCGGGCGGGAGTGGAATCTCTGATCCGCCAAGGCTCAGTGGAAGCCGTCTGCAAACTGGCCCGCCTGAGCGTGCGCGCCCCCGGCGGCGAAAGCTGCCTGGAAGAATTGACCCAGGCCGCCGCGGCTCGAAGGGAAGCCATCCTGGAGCTTCTCCAAGATCCGGACCCGGCAATCCGCAAGCTCGCCTTGGAGCTGATCAGCGTCCTCAAACCCCCGGAAACAAGAGAGTGGATCGGCCTCGCGCTGCAGGACGCCCATCCCCAGGCGCGATTGGCGGCCATCCGCGCCGCAGCTCGAACAGGAGCGAATTTGCAAGCCGAGCTGGAACGGCTCGCAAGAGAAGACACCGACCCGGCGGTGCGGCGCGCGGCAAGAGAAGCCGTCGCAGACAGCGCCCCCAGCAGGAAGAACGCCGGATGAGCCTCCATCCCGGACATGCGCCGCGCGCCGTGAACTCAAGCAACCATACCCGCTCGTGACGAAAGACTCGAGAGCTTTTTCCGGTCAGGATTTGTCTCCCGGCCTCTCCAAGCGGCCCAAGCTTTCCCCTCAAGTGTTCGAGCTGCTTCGGGAGTTGATCCACAACAAGTCGGGTCTCCGCTTCGAACCGGACAAACGCGAACTGCTCGAATGGAAACTAGCTCCCCGGGCAGAGGCCCTCGGCCTGGGGTCTTTCCTCGATTACTACTACCTCCTCAAATACGACAGCAGCGAAGAGGAATGGGCTGCTTTGATGGACGCCCTTTGCGTCCCGGAAACTTATTTCTGGCGGGAACCGGACCAGTTCGAAGCTTTGGCGCAGGTCATCGCGCCTCGCTTCTTCGAAGCGCGCCCGGATCAGACTCTCTCCATTTGGAGCGCTGCCTGCTGCACCGGCGAAGAGCCTCTCAGCGTCGCCATCGCCCTGAAAGAAGCCGGATGGCTGGACCGGAAACCGATCCGCATCATCGCCTCGGACGCAAGCCCGGCCATGATCCGCGCGGCGCGCCGGGGCGTCTACCGGAAACGATCGTTCCGCAACCTGCCTCCAGCCCTGCGCGACAAGCACTTCGAACCGGCCGGCGAGGGGCTTTGGCGGGCAAAGCCGGAAATCAAAGAAAAGATCGTTTACCGCACGGCCAACCTGATGGATCCCCAAAGCGAAAAATTGGCCGAGGTTCATGTGATCTTTTGTCGCAACGTCTTCATCTACTTCTCTGAAAAGGCCGTGCAAACCATCGCAGAGCGCTTCTACCGCCGCATGCTCGTCCCAGGATGGCTGTTCGTCGGGGCCGCCGAGTCCCTCTTGAAGTTGACAACCGGCTTCCTTTTCGAACAAATTGGTAGTGCGTTTGTGTACATGAAACCTGAGCCGGGCCCCGCTGAAGGGCCCGGAAAGGATGTTTCTCGCGAAGAAACAGGATCTTTCCCGGAGGTTTCCCCTTCGGCAGGAGAGGGACGCGGATAAGACGCGCAAGGTTTCAACGGTTCATCCGGCGCCAAAGGAGCCATGCTAGATCGAAGCGGCCCAGTCAAACCCGGCCTGGTCCGAGTGGTCGTGGCGGACGATTCGGCCTACGTCCGCAAGGTGGTCACTTCCATTTTGAGCAGCTCACCGTTCATCGAAGTGGCGGGAACCGCCCGAAACGGCCAGGAAGCCCTCCGAATGGTTGAAGAGCTCGACCCGGACGTGGTGGTGACCGATCTGGTCATGCCGGAAATGAACGGGGCGGAGCTGATCCGGCGCATCATGAGGGAGCGGCCCCGACCGGTGCTGGTTTGCACCCAGCTGGAATCCACCACCGACCTGGGAACGGCCGCGTTGGAAGCAGGCGCGGTGGAGTTCTTGCGCAAGCCTACGGCTCTCGCCTCCAAAGAGCTTTACCAAATGCGCGAGGCGCTCATCGAGCGGGTCAAAGCGCTCGGCCAAAGTTCGCGAGAAAGGATCGGCCGACTCCTCTCCGAAAAACCTCTACAACGGCCCGTCGCCCCGAAAATTGCGCCCCCGCGCCACAAACGGGGAACCATCGAAGCCCTGGCGGTCGGCGCTTCCACCGGCGGTCCCCAAGCCTTGCGGAAGCTTTTCTCCAAGCTTCCAGAAAACTTCCCTTTGCCGATTGCCGTGGTCCTGCACATGCCCGTCGGTTTCACAGACTGGTACGCGGAAGGCCTGGACAAAGCTACTCCCCTGCGCGTCAAAGAGGCCGCCGACGGCGACCTCATGACCCCCGGGGTGATCCTAGTGGCCAAGGCGGGCTTTCACCTCAAGTTGCGACGCAGCCCGCAAGGGCTCGCGGCCGTCCAGCTTGACTCGGATCCTGCCGACACCCTTCACAAACCCTCGGTGGACGTCCTCTTCGCTTCCGCGGCGGAGGTCTACGGCCCCAACGTCTTGGGCGTGGTGCTAACCGGCATGGGGTCTGACGGCAAAGCCGGAGCGGAACAAATCAAGCGGCGCGGCGGTCTCGTCTTCACCGAATCGGAGGAAAGCTGCGTCGTGTACGGCATGCCCAAAAGCGTGAAGGAAGCCGGGCTGAGCGATCTGAGCGCTCCGTTGGACGATCTGCCCCGAGCTATTCTGGAAACCATTTGAGCCCAGGTTTGGCGCGGAGCCTCCCCCCGCAGCGGTCCCCAAGGGAGTTTTAAAAGTCAAACAAGGCAGGCAGCCACTCGGGCAGCGAATCCCAAGGAACCGGCCCCGCGTCAGTCTGTTGCAAAATGACCAACACCGGCTCTTCGGCTCCCCAGCCCAAAGTCAGCCGCCGAAATCCGGCTTGAAGCCAACATCGCAAAGGGCTCACGAAGCGCGCGCGACCGTCGGTGTACCAGTAAACCGCCTCCCGTTGCGTGTCTCCCTTCTTCAAATCGAGCCGCATGGCTTCCCCGCCCGGAATGAGCATCTTGCGGCGGCGGACAATCCTCCATCCATCCCCCACGAAACAATATGTGGGATCATGGACCGCATGTCGGTTCCGCGAGCCGTCAATCACAGTCGCCAACACTTGCGTTCGTCGGAAGGTATAAAGCCGCTTGAGAGCCCGCGCCTTGCCGAAGATCTGCTTCTCAGCCTCCGTCAGCGGAACCTCCACCGAGGAATAACCCAAGCCCGCCGCGGGCAGCCGCGCCAGACGCGCCTGGGCATCCGGCAACGGCGCAAGCTCCCAAATCAAGACCAACCCGACGACACACGCCGCCGCCGCCGCCAACATCTTGCGTTGTTTCGGCTTCACTGTGTTTTCTCCTCCCGTTCCCTTTCCTGCTCAGAATCTCCTGCGCGCGGCCAGACCGCCGCGACCCCCGCCGCGGCGAGCGCCAACCGCACGGCAAACACCCCGCCTGCGTTCGCGATCGGCAGCCGCCATCCCAACCCCGGCATCCAGGAAACCGCGCAAAGCAGCCACCAGAGCGTCCGCGCCCGCCAAGGCATTGGCGCGGCCACGGCGCAAGCTAAAGCCGCGTAGGCCAAGGCGTGAAGATCCGCCAATCTTCCCGCCAAGGCCGCGGCCAAAGCCGCCCCCAACAGGCCAGGACGCCAACCGCGGCCGCCGGTCCGAACCAGGCGGCGCGCGGCCGGCGCAAGCCAGAGAGCCAGCGCCGCCCAACCGAACCGATCGCGCGGCGAATGTCCCCACGCCTCAACCAAAGGCCAGGCGTTCGCCGCGCACGCCGCCGCGATCAGCCACTCCAACCACGGCCTCTCCCAAAAGGATTTCATGAACGTCTCCTTCCCCGTCGAGCCAGCCGGGCCCACACGCCGAAAAACCCCATCGTGAGCAAAAACATCATCATCAGAACGAGCCAGCCGCCCCAGAGGTGAACCCATCCTTCGATAGCGGCAGTTCCCCATGCCGCGGCGGCGGCGAAGTTCTTTGGGTTGCTTGGAGTGGAGG
>JAGHDA010000301.1 GCA_021160185.1 Verrucomicrobiota bacterium | reverse complement strand
GCGCGAACCCCACCTGCGCGCCGTGCGCCGGGTTGTGGATTGGTCCGCCCTGAAAGGCGCGCGCCTGCGGGTCGCCCACGACGCCCTCCACGGCGCGGGCGCGGGCGCTTTCGACCGGTTGCTCGCCGGAACCGGCCTCCGCCTAAGCTCGTGGCGGCAAAGTCGCGACCCCCTCTTCGGCGGCGTCTCTCCGGAGCCCGCCCCTGCCAACTACGCCGAAACCCGCGTCCGCATGCGCCGCGCGCCCCAGGATCTCTGCCTCGTTACCGACGGCGACGCGGACCGATTCGCCGCTCTGGACGAACGCGGCGAGCCGGTGAGCAACCAACATCTGATCTGCCTCGTCTTGGATTACTTAATCCGCCATCGGGGCGCGCGCGGCCCCGTCGTCCTGGCCGTCAACACCACCCGCATGGCGGAGCAAATCTGCGAAGAGTTCGGCCTGCCCGTCCACGCCTCTCCGGTGGGCTACAAGCGCATCTGCAAGAAAATGCTCGATGTGGACGCCGCCTTCGGGTTGGAGGAAAGCGGCAGCCTGGCCTGGCGGCGCCATCTGCCGGACCGGGACGGCGTAGCGGCGGGCATGTGGCTGCTGGAGCGGATGGCCGTCGAGCGCAAGCCGTTGAGCGCCCAGATCGCCGCCCTCCAGGCGCGCTACGGCCCCCATTGCTACCGCAGCGTCAAACTGCGCCTTCCTCGGGGACAACAAACGCGCATCATGGAGCGCCTCCGCGCTGCGCCGCCGGACCGAGCGGCGGGCAAGCCAGTGGAACAGCTCGTTGCGATAGACGGGATCAAGCTTGTGTTTCGGGACGGCTCCTGGCTCATGCTTCGCCCCTCCGGCACCGAACCGCTTTTCCGGGTCTACGCCGAAGCGCCCAGCCGCTCCGCTCTCGATCGTCTGATCCGCGCCGGCAAGCGCCTGGCCCAGGCGGCGCGGTAGCCGGCCGTCCGAAACCCGAAGGGCCGGACCGGCTGGTCACTTCGAATCCCGCTCCAGCAGGAGGTCCCGAATCTCCGCGTGCGAGCGCGCCGCGTACGCCGCTTTGCTCAAGCGCTCCGGCGGCAGGGAGGTCGCCACGCCCAGAGAAAGCATCCCGGCCCGGTTGGCCGCTTCGATCCCTGCGGGCGAATCCTCGACCACCGCGCAGGCGCGCGGCGGAACCCCGAGCCGCTCCGCGGCCAGCAGGAAAATCTCCGGATCCGGCTTGAGGCGGCGGACGTCCTCCGCTCCCGCGTAGGTCTGGAAAAAGGGCCGCAGCCCGGCCATGTCGAGCACAGTCTCGATGATCTTGCGCGGTGAGCTGGAGGCGACGGCGAGCCGGCGGCGCTTGGCCAGCTCGGCCGCCAGGGAGGGAATCTCCGGAAACACGGGACGCTCGCGCCGCAGCCGCTCCAGAAACCGCGCTTCTTTTTCTTCCATCAGCCGCTCGATCGGCCAAGGGGCCCGATGGCGGCCGAGGAAATCCTCCCACACGGCGCGGTCGGATCGCCCGTAGAAATTCTCGAACCGCACGCCGTGGTCATCGGCATGGCCCAACTCGGCGAACACGTCCAGAAACGCGGCCCGGTGGAGCGGCTCGCTGTCCACCAGCACGCCGTCCATGTCGAAGATCACCGCCTCGATCCGTTCCAGAAGCGCCGGATCGACCCCAGGCAAGGCAGGGTCATGTTTCATGAAAGAGGAGCCTTCCAAAGGCAGAGCGGCCGCGGCTCGGGCTCATCCCTCGTGGATCTCTTCGATGCCGCCTTTCATGTAGAAATTGGCCTCGGGCACATCGTCATGCTTGCCCTCGAGAATCTCCTTGAAGCCGCGGATGGTGTCTTCCACAGGCACCTGCTTGCCCGGCCGGCCGGTGAACACCTCCGCCACTGAGAAGGGCTGGCTCAGGAAGCGCTGGATCTTGCGCGCCCGGTACACGGTCAGCTTATCCTCGGGCGAAAGCTCGTCCATGCCCAGGATCGCGATGATGTCCTGCAGGTCCTTGTACCGCTGGAGCACCTGCTGCACGCCCCGGGCTACCTGGTAATGCTCCTCGCCCACGATCTCCGGCGTCAACGCTCGCGAAGTCGAGGCCAACGGATCCACCGCCGGATAAATGCCCAGCTCGGCGATGGAGCGCTCCAGCACCACCGTGGCGTCCAGGTGGGCGAAGGTGGTCGCCGGAGCCGGGTCGGTCAGGTCGTCCGCAGGCACGTACACCGCTTGGAAGGAAGTGATTGAGCCTTCCTTGGTCGAGGTGATCCGCTCCTGCAAATCGCCCATCTCGGCGGCGAGAGTCGGCTGATAGCCCACCGCGCTGGGCGTGCGGCCCAGCAGCGCCGAGACTTCCGAGCCCGCCTGGGAAAAGCGGAAGATGTTGTCGATGAAGAGCAGCACGTCCTGATGCTGCTCGTCCCGGAAAAATTCGGTGATGGCCAGCCCCGAAAGCGCCACGCGCAACCGCGCCCCGGGCGGCTCGTTCATCTGCCCGTACACCAGCGCGATCTTCGACTCTTCCAGATTCTTCTGGTTGATCACCCCCGCCTCAGACATCTCGTTGTAAAGATCGTTGCCTTCCCGGGTGCGCTCCCCCACGCCGGCGAAGACCGACACGCCGCCGTGGATCTTAGCGATGTTGTTGATCAACTCCATGATCACCACGGTCTTGCCTACGCCCGCGCCGCCAAACGCTCCCACCTTGCCGCCCTTCAGAAACGGGCAGATCAAATCGATTACCTTGATGCCCGTGGTGAGAATCTGAGGCGAGACAGACTGATCTATCAGCGCCGGAGCGGGCCGGTGGATCGGATAATGCTTCTCAGCCTCGATCGGCCCTCGCTCGTCCACCGGATCGCCCGTCACATTGAGCACTCGGCCCATCACCCCTTTGCCCACCGGCACTGAGATGGGCTCGCCCGTGTCTACCACCTCGTACCCGCGCTTAAGCCCCTCGGTGGTGGACATCGCCACCGCGCGCACCCATCGGTCGCCCAGATGCTGCTGCACCTCAAGGGTCAACTTTGTCTTGCCCTGCCGGGGCAAAGGGTACTCCACCGTTAACGCGTTGTAGATGGCCGGCAGCTTGTCCGGAAACTCGATATCCACAACCGGCCCGATAACTTGAACGATTTTGCCCTTGTTCATGCCTCCGCCTTGTGCCGCTGCGCCGCGGGGCCTTCGCCCCGCAATCAATCGCACAAGCCTACCGGCCTCGCCGCCCGCCTGTCAAGAAACCGAGTCGCCCCTGCAGTTGCCCCCTGCTGACTTCAAGAGGGCGACACCGGCAACCGAAAAGAATGCCGAGGAGTCAAAAAGCGGCTGAAGAGGCGTTGCTCCGACTGAGGGAGCGCTATGCGGGGCGGGGGCGACGAAGCGGCTCGCGCCTGAGTGTAGGCGAGACGCCAGCGGTCCCTTAAGGAGGCCGGCTCCGATCGCAGAGCGGAAAGCGTTGCGGCGGGGGGCGAAGGGCAGTATCAACAGGAGCCTCAAGGTGAAGCCGGTCGAGCGAAGTCTGGCCGCCGTGAATCTGGCGGTGTTGTTGTGGGGCGGCACGGCGCTGTTTCCCAAGCTCATTCCCTTGCCCGCGGCTCATATCGTCTGGGGCCGTTCCTGCGTGGCCGCCGCGGCGCTGGCCCTGTTTATGAAGTGGACGGGCGATCCGGCTTGGCGCTGCCCGCCTCGGCACGCGTTGGGGATGACGGCGCTGGGCGCGCTGCTTGCGGCGCATTGGCTGACCTACTTCGAGGCGATCCAGGTCTCGACCGTGGCGGTAGCGGTGATTTCCCTCCACGTCTATCCGATGATCACGATTCTGCTCGAGCCGTGGTGGTTTCGCGAGCGGTTGTTCCCGGCCGACGCAGCCCTAGGCCTCCTCACCTTGGCCGGCGTGGCGGTGATGACGCCCGGTTGGGACCTGCGCCGAGCCGAGACCCAAGGCGTCCTCCTGGGTCTGGTCTCGGCGTGTTGCTGGGCCGTCCGCAACATCCTCACCCGCAGCTACGCCCGCCGCTATTCCGGTTCGGCCATAATGTTCTTCCAAACCTTGGGCGTGGCGCTGTTGCTCACCCCGTGGACGGCGGCGGCCTGGCGGCCGTTGGACGCCCGATGCCTGAGCCTTTTGGGGCTGCTGGGCGCGGGTTTCACCGCCTTGCCTCAGGCGATGTACGCGGCGGGCATGCGCCGCCTCAAGGCCAAGACTGTGGGCCTGATCGGCGTGCTCCTGCCGGTCTACGGTTCGCTGAGCGCCCTGTTCGTTTTGCGGGAAGTTCCTTCTCTCCGGACGATTCTCGGCGGGACGATTGTCGTGGGAGCCGTGGCGGCGGAGATCCGGCGCAACCTGGACCGCTCCGCCCGATAGCAGAGGCGCAGCCTAGGGAAGCTGGCGAGAGGCGGCGCGTCCGGATCGGCCGCGGGGCGACGGAACGGGCTTGCTCTCCGGGGTCATTTGAGGTTTACTAAACACAGTAAAGCAACCGAAGCGTTTAGGGGCGGCGAACGGCCTGCGGGGCGAGCGCGGAGCGACGAGGAGCAAAAGCCATGAGAAATCGACGACAAGAAACCCAAGGGCGGGGCGGCTTTACGCTGATCGAGCTGCTGGTGGTGATCGCGATCATCGCGATTCTGGCAGGGCTTCTCCTACCGGCCTTGGCCAAGGCCAAAGGCAAAGCGCGTCAGATCGCCTGCCTGAACAATCTGCGCCAGATCGGCCTGGCGGAGATTATGTACGTGGACGACTACAACAAGTACCCCGGCTGCATCAAGGTGCCCGAGTTTTTCTACATCTGGCCGTTGCGGTTGTTCTCCGAGATCGGCACGAACCGCGCCATCTTCTGGTGCCCGGCCAACAAGCCGGATTCGCAGTGGGACACCAACGTCAACAGGACCCTTTCCTCGCTGGACTTCATCAAGGCCTCGCCGCAGGGAACCAAGTTCAGCTACGGGTACAACGACTGGGGCGTGGGGCCGGTGACGTGGAAAATCGAGGAGCAGTTGGGCCTGGGCGGGGACATCAACCCGCCGCATCAGCCGGAGATGCCCGCCAGCCGGGTGGTGGCGCCTTCGGACATGATCATGCTGGCGGACAGCAAGACGGACGGTTCGTGGGACGGCAACATTGATCCGAAGGAGAAAGACCAGTGGCCGGCGAAGCGCCACAACCAGCGTTGCAACATCATGTTCGCCGACGGCCACGCCGACTCGGCCCTGCGCCGGAAGGTGGTGGATCCGGATGATGAGGCCTGGCGGCGGCGGTGGAACAACGACAACCAGCCGCACTGGGAGTGGAGG
>JAGHDA010000090.1 GCA_021160185.1 Verrucomicrobiota bacterium | reverse complement strand
GCATCGTAGTGCAGCGCGGCGACTCGAACCGTCACAGTGGCCGGCGTGCGGAAGAGGGCCAGGCTGATACCGGTCCAAAGGATCAGTGCGGCGAGCAGCCCCAGGCCCCAGTTGCGCACCGGCCGACCGGCGAGAGGCCGAACATCTGGGTCCAGTTTCCAACGGTGGTCGAAGAGGTATAACGCACCCAGCCCCAACCCATAGTTGACGAACATGATGAGCAAGCCGAGGCCGAAGATGCTAAAGATGCTGACCGGCTGGATCAACCACGGCTGACCATGGAGCGTATAGGCGACGAAAGCCCACGTGCCCATGATGGGAATGAAACTGCGAATCAACTCCATCCCCACCCAGGTGAGCGCGCCATGCCAAACAAACCAGCGGTAGCCGGTGCGTTCGTGAAAGGGGCGTATGCCACGGTCGGCGAAAAAGACGACGACGCCGATGATCAGCGGAAGCCAGGCCATGTAGATACCACTGCCGGCAAAGATGGGCGTGAGGTAGCCGCCCAACCAGCCGCCGATGGTTATAGCCGAAGCCAAGCTGGAAACCCGGCGCGGCATGACCCGGAATTGGGCAACCAGCATCGGCGCGAAACCAACCCAGATGAACGGCCAAAAACCATAGGGCGGGAAGGATAGAGTCAGTAGGATTGCACTGGCAACCGAAAGGAGGATGCCAACCCCCATGCGAAACCAGAAGTTTCTATTGGCCATAGCCATTTCTCTGTCTCCCAACCAAGTGAACTTGGTAGAATCCACCAATAGCAAGACCACAGCATCGTTCACGGAGCGCGAAGCGCCCCCGCGAACTGAAGCGCAGGGTCTCGGAGTATGTCTCGTACTCCAACAATCGGCGTCCGCACCAGGGCCTCGGGAATCGGACTCCCGAGGAAGCGTACCCAGAAAGTCATGTCGCCTGAGGCGGCGCCGCCCCCTAGGGGGCGGGAAGGAAACCAACACGGAGGAAAACATCATGAACAAAGAATAACTTATTCCCTCTACTCTTTGGTTCGCTTTTGGGGTCCACCTCTCATGCAAGCGCAACTGGCTGGTCTGGGCCGCCAAATTCTGGCACTTTCTGAATCCGGAGGCCTTCCCGATGCTGGATAGCCGCGTCGATGGCTTTTTCCGCACACGAGGTCGTTCGCAATCCGCCGAGAAGTACGTGTGTTTTTGTAAACGCTTCCGCGGCTTCGCGATCTCGCACCGTGGCTGGCTGCCCGACCTCCGCGAGGCCGATGGCGGCCTCGCATGGCGCCACAACAAGCTTTGGGACAAGGTGTGCTATGGGATCAAGGAACTTGCACGCAACGCCGGCTAACACCAGCATGCAGCGAACGGCGCTCCATGGCGGCAGGCGAGCCGGTCGTTAACCAACCCTCGTTGCTTCCTGGCCGGCTTTTCAGGCGTGTTTCCTTGTCTGCGTCGCGGACGCCACAGGCAGGTCGCCGCGCGGCTACTCTGGGCGCGCTTCAACTCGTCGTGTTCAAAGTCCCTTGCGGCTTTTTCAACAGCCCGCTCGGCGGGGGCAGCGGAGCGCGGCGGTCGCTGATCCAGGGATGCAGTTCGGCTTTTGTCCAGGAGGTCTTTTCCCCGCGCTCCCAAGGGTTGGGGCCGACCCAGGAGGAGCGGCGGCCTTCTAAGAGAAATTCGCGTCGCTCAAAGTCGAAGGTCGCCGTCGCCCACAAAGGGTCGCGATAAGCAGCCACGCATTTGAGGTAAGGGTGAGTTCGATGCACCTCGGGCGGGAAGGTCTCGCCTCGCGCCGCAGGGTTCGCGAGCCACCAGTAGGAGGCGCTGTTGATTTCCAGGTAGCGAACGCCGCCCACCACCCGCTCGTAGTCCAGGTGCCAATGCCCGGCGAACACGGCGAGAATCAGGCCCGGTCGGCGCCGTTGAGCCGTTTCAAGGATGGTTCGGATTTCGGCGGCGTTTTCGAGACAACCATCGTTGTCGGCGTCGAACGGTTGATGGATGAAGAGGACCACGGGCCGATCGGCCGCTTCCAACTGGCGTCGCAACCACGTCTGCTGCGCGGGGCCGACGTACCGCGCGTACCCGCCGGCTTTGCCCCCGGGCTCGTTGCCGTCCAGCACGATGCCTCGGATGGGGCCGGCGTCGAAGGCGTAGTGCGGCGCCGGCATTCCGTAAAATTCGGCGGTTTGCTCCCGGCGATAGCCGCCGTCCATGTCATGATTGCCCAGCACATGATGGCGCGGGCCGGGGAACCGACGCCAAACCTCGAGGAACGGCCGATTCCGGGGATGGGGTTGGCAGAAGTCTCCCAACTGGATGATGAAGTCCACCCGAGCCCGGGTCATCGCGGCGACAAAGGCAGCCAACCGTTCCGGGCCGTCGGGCATCACGTCCTGGTGGACATCGGCGATCAAACCGAAGCGCGCCCGGCGAGGCGTTCCGGCGGCTTGCAGCCAATCCGCCCACCCGAACGCGGCGGGGAGGAGAGCCGCCCGAAGCAAGAAGCCGCGTCGGGAAATGTTGAGCGCGACGCTTCCCGGGCAACCCGGCCCGGCCTGGGGAACCGTCGCGGGAGACGCCGCCCTCCGGCCGATGTTCCGCAGGACCCTCCGCCGGGGCGTTTGTGCAGAGGCTTGCTTGGCGATCATAAGACCACACTGCCTTCTTTCTCGGGGAATGTCCAGGGGGTTCGGTCTGGGACGCCACGGCGCGAGGCCGGCGGCGAAGGCGGGCCGAACGCGCGTTTTCGGGGCGGCTGAGGGACGGCGCTGGGCGGCGCCTACCTGTTTTCGAGGCGTTTTCTGTAAGCCGTGATTCCGTCGGCTATCGCCGCGGCGATTTTTCGCCGATAGCTTGCGGTGTAAATTTTGCGCGCCTCGTCCGGCGCGCTCATGAAGCCTCCTTCCACGAGAGCCGCCGGCATGCGGGCGTTTCGCAGCACGACAAACCGCGCGCGGCGGAGGCCGCGATCTTCGGCCTTGAGCTGGGAAACCAGATTTCGCTGCAGGAAATATCCCAGCAGGACGTTCCAGGCGTCGTGCCGGTTGCCGGGATAGACGCGCGCCGTGCCGCCGTTGGAGCGGCTGTTGGTGGAGGGCGCTCCCGAAGGGGTCATGACGTAAACCTCCACGCCCTTGACAGCTGAAGTCCGTCTGCCCAAGGAATTGTAATGGAGGCTGACGTAGAGATCGGCTTTGGCGAGCCGGGCGATTTCCGTTCGTTTTGTCAGGCTGACGGTTTCGTCCCGTGTGCGAGTCATCAGGACCCGGAAGCCCCGCTGAAGGAGAATCTTCTTCAACTCGAAAGCCAGAAGGAGCGTATGTTTTTTCTCGGCTTCCTTGCCCACAACGCTGCCTGGATCTTTGCCGCCGTGACCGGGGTCCAACACCACCAGGCGCACCCCTTTGTTGCTGGGAAGGAGCGGCGGTTTGAGGAGAGGCTCAAGGGTTTTTTCCAGGTCCAGCTTCGTGGCGTAAAGGCGGTCGCGGTGGGGGAGCACGGGGAAAGAGAGCCACAGCTTGGTTCCGTTGAACCGAACGAGCCTGTTTTCTCCCTTAAATTCGATTCGCGTCCATTTGCTCTGGAGTCGGAGGGCTTTCCTGCTCGGGTGGATTCCGAATCCCCAGGTTTTTCCCCATGTCTGGAGGTTGATGTAGGGCTTGCCGCCGAAACGAACCGGCCGAAGTGAAGGGGAAAGCGCCTTGGCGGTGGGAACCGCCGTTCCTAAAAGTAAGCAAAGGCTCAATGCGGTTGCTCGCATGCGCAAGTATCTTGGAAGCAGCGGCTTTGGAGGGTCAAGGCAAAGACATCGGGACGCGGAACTCGCTCGCGCGCTTTTCATCTGGCGGCGCTTGAGGAGAGCTCGGAAGGGGATGCGGGGATCATGTCGGCGGCGCTTTTCCGCATTGGCGGGGTTCGGGCCACGGCTCAAACCCGCCCGCTTGGCCGGCGCTTTTCCCCAACCTCCGCTTCGACGTTTCCCGCGAATCTGAACGAAACAGCCG
>JAGHDA010000389.1 GCA_021160185.1 Verrucomicrobiota bacterium | reverse complement strand
TCCAGGCTCTGGGAGGTCTTGGCCGAGTTGTTGATGATTTCGATGAATTGGCCGCCGAGCTCGGCGGCCAATTCATCGAAATCATCAACAACTCGGCCAAGACCTCCCAGAGCCTGGAGGGCGTCCGCCTCCTGGGCTCCAACCTCCAGTTCGCCTTCCCCGAGGGCGAGCTCGCCCCGGGCCAATTCCTCCTCCTGGTTCAGGACGCTGAGCGGTTCGCCGCCCTCTATCCGAAGGCTCCCCAAACTGTGATCGCCGGAGAGTTCTCCGGCGCGCTTAACCCGCAGGGCGACACCCTCCGCCTGATCCGGACCCGCAACGGCCAGGTCGAGGAGATTCTCGACGAGGTCCGCTACCAGACCTCCTGGCCTTGGCCGCAGGTCCAGCCCGGCTCCAGCCTCCAGCTTGCGGACGCCTTGCGCGACAACCGCCGCCCGGCCAACTGGCGCTCTATCCCGCCCGATCAGGCGGGCGAGACGCTCCGGCTCACGGCCTACACCAATCTTTGGAAATACATCGACACCGGCGAGTATCCCGGCGAGGGCTGGAAGGCTCCCGACTACGACGACTCGACTTGGCCTTCAGGGCCCGGGCTTCTCTACCACGAGGAGTCGGGGCTTCCCGGCCCCAAGAACACCCCGATCGACCTGGGTCCGACGGCCTTCTATTTCCGGAGCGCCTTCGACTACTTTGGCCCCACCGAGGAGGTGACGTTGAGGCTTCAGACCATTTTGGACGACGGGGCTGTGATCTACCTGAACGGCCAGGAGATCTACCGGCTGGGGATGCCGGAGGGGGAGATTGCCCCGGACACTTTCGCCAACCGGACGGTGGGCAACGCGGCGGTCGAGGGGCCGTTCGAGGTCCCCGGCGACGCGTTGCGGGTCGGACGCAACGTCCTTGCCGTCGAAGTGCATCAGCACAGCGCCACCAGCAGCGACGTGGTCTGGGGCCTTCAGCTTGAAGTGGCGGGCGCGCTCTTCGCTCCGGCGACGCCGGGGGCGGCCAATGCGGGGGTTGCGCCGCTGCCGCGTTTTCCAAGCCTCTGGATCAACGAGATCGAGCCGGACAACCGGTCCACGGCGAGGGACTCGGCCGGGGAGGCCGAGCCGTGGGCGGAGCTGGTGAACGCGGGGCCGCTGCCGGTTCTGACGGAGGGGCTGCGGCTGGAGACCGAAGCAGGGGAAAGCTGGCCGCTGCCGGAGGGGGCGGCGATCGGCTCCTGGAGTTATCCGCTCATCTGGCTGGACGGGGAAGAAGGAGAAGGGGCGCCCGAGGAATGGCACGCTTCCTTCCGCATACCCGCTGATCATGGAGCCCTGGCCCTGTTCTGGGAGCACGAGGGTCAGGACTATGCGCTGGACGCGATCCGATACGCCGTTCCCGGCCCCGATCAATCTCTCGGCTCCCGGATCGACGGCGACCCCGTCGAGCGCGGCTCTCTCACCGCGCCCACTCCGGGCGAGTCGAATGTGAATCAACCGCCGCGTCCCAGGTTTGAACCTCCGACGCTCGCTTCCGACGGCAAGCTGATCCTGCGTTGGTCCACGGTAGCGGGAATTCGCTATCGTCTCGAGAGCACGGAGAGCCTTGCAGCCCCGAACTGGCAACCCGTGGCGGAGATTGAAGCGGCGGGCAAGGAAGCGGAGTTCAAGATCCCCCTCCCCGCCGACAAGGAACGGTATTATCGCGTGGGAGCGCTTCCGTAGAAGTTTTCCGGCAACGCCGCGCCGCCGCCGCCCTCCCGCCGCGCGTCGGTTGCGGGCCCGCGGCGGAGGAAAAGCAAATCCAAGACCGGATTAGTAAGGGGAGCCGCCTTCCTCGGAGCCTTCGCCTGGTTCGGAGTAGCCGCCGGTTTCACCGCCGATCTCCGGCAGGATAGGCTGATTGTCCGGATGCCGGGATTCGTTCGAGCTGAACACCCGAACGCCGGGGGCGTCTTTCAACACGCAGACGTTCTCACAAGTGCCGCAACCGATGCAGTTGTTCGGATCGACATGCGGTTGCTTGACCTTGCGGAGACTGCCGTCCCGCGCCGTGATCGTCACTTCCTGGAAATAAATCGCCTTGTCGGGCGCCGGACAGTGCTCCTCGCACACCATGCAGTCCCGCCCGTAGGCGTAAGGAATGCACCGGGTGGTGTCGAACGCCGCCAGGCCGATGCGAACCGTGTGCTTCTCCTCGAGGGAAAGGGGGCGGATGGCCTCGGTGGGACAGGCGTGGCCGCAGGCGTTGCAGTCATAAGCGCAATAGCCCAGGTGCGGAACCAATCGCGGGGTCCAGAGCCCTTCCAGGCCGGCTTCTCCCAAGGCGGGCTGAAGACCGCCGGTCGGACACACCTTCATGCACATGCCGCAGGCCGTGCACCGCTCCAGAAATTCCGCCTCAGGCCGCGCTCCGGGGGGGCGGATCAGCCGCGGATGGTACACGTTGCCCCGCCCCTGGGGCGTGGCGCGGAAAGCGGCCTGGGCTGCGATCCCGCCCGCCAACGCTGTCAAGGCGGCGCGGCGGGAGATGCCCGGCCCCTCCGCAGGCGGATCGTTCCGCCAGAACGGCCGCCACTTGAACCTCACCCCATTCTGCGGACACGCCTCGGCGCAATTGAAACAGACAAAACACTCCGAGGCGCGCCATCCCTCGCCGGGCTTCTCGGAAGCCGCCCCGTGACAATCCGAGGCGCACAGGTCGCAACGGGTGCAACTGTCCGGATCCACCGCCCGACGCAACCAGGGGCGGCGCGCAATCAAACCCAGCAACGCGCCCAGCGGACACAGGTAGCGGCACCAGAAACGCCGCCGCCAGAAGTTGGCCGCCAGGATCAGAAGGAAAAAGCCCAGGATCGAGCCGGTCCCCAAGAACGCCTGACGCGGCATGCCCCACACATGATTCCGGAAAAACTGATACACCGGTTCGGTGAGCGCCGTTAGGTGCAGCGGTCCCGCGTGCGGGTCAGCCTGGTAAACTGTCGTCGAGCCGGTCTCAACGGCCCACTGGAAGGCCGGCAGAAGGGAAACGGCAGCCGTGCGATAGAGAAGGACCAGCGGGTCGAAGATCGTGATCCAGTGCCCCCCAACCAGCGCCGCGCCCAGGAACAGGATCAACACGTAGTACTTCGTCCGATGCCACGGGGTCCAGTGATCCCGCCGTCTTTTCCGACTTCCCAAACGGTCGGCGCACCAACCGACAATGGCATGGAGCGTGCCCAGCGGACAAAACCACCCGCAGAAAACCCGGCCGAACAAGAGGGTCGCCGCCACGACCACGAGGGAAACCAGCAGAATCAAAGGAACGGCATGGGCCGCCACGAAGGTGACGGCGAGCAGCAAGGGATCCAAGAGGAAGAATCCCTACAGGAAAAGAGGCGGCTCGCGGCCCGGTTC
>JAGHDA010000262.1 GCA_021160185.1 Verrucomicrobiota bacterium | reverse complement strand
GTGTAGGAGCCTTCGCGGAAGATCTTCGGGTCGAAGCTGTCTCCCTTGATGCGCAGGGTGTAGACGATCTCCCCGTTGTATTCGTCCACCACCTGGATCACCGGATCTTTTCGTCCCCGCACGCGGATGGTGGGCAGCCATCCCATAGGCTTGCGGGCGTAGTTGTCCGTCTGGGCGACGGTGACGGGCCATCCGGGGTATTGTTTGGCGTTCGGTTTGGTTGCGTCGACGAATCGCGGCCAGCATTCGATGAGGATGGTTCGGGTGGATTTCCGAAACCGCACCAGGCCGTACCCGGCGGCGCGGTAGTTTTCCGGGGTGGGATTGGCGTAGGCGCGCATGGTGATCTTGTTGCGGAAACCGTCGTAGTAGCGGCCGGTCCAGGGCAAAGGGTTTTTGGGATCGTGGTTTATGGGCTTTTCCAGAGGCTGCCACCACCGGGTGTAGTAATTCCAAATCGAGGGGCAGCAGAAGGACCAGCCGGCGTCTTCCCAATCGTTGATCCCGTGATGGATGACCGTGGCCAGGTGTTGGTCGCCGCCCAGCATCAGCGCGAAGCAGCGTCGGATTTCCTCCAAGGCGCGCCGGCGGCCGGACTGCGGCCAGCCGTTCGAGTCCAGGTCGGCCATGAGCCGATATCGAATGTTGCCGTGGAGGTGGGCGGCTCCTGCGAAAATGGTCTGGGAAAGGACGCACTTCATCTCGGCGTCCGTCCAGTCCTGCCCCCACTCGTGAAGGAACTTGAGCTGGCGTTTGCCCAGCAATTCGGCTTCCGGCACATCAAGCCTCTGCGGGTCGTAATGGGGGTCGGTGATATGATCCGGGCGCGGGCCCATTTTGGGGATGAGTCCCAGCGGGCCGGTCTTCCACTTCCGATCCTCGATGATCGCAAAGTCCACGCCGCCCACGTTGAGGGAGGTGTAGTAAACGGTGATGCCGTTTCTCACAGGGGCGGGGTCGTAGGGGTCGGGCAGATGGCTGGTCTGCGCGCGTTGGACCATGTTCACATAGGAAGGCGGCATCACATACCCTCCGTCCGCAGCCCCGGGGGCTTTGGCGACCCCGCCCGCTTCGCCCCACAGGTTGCCTTGCCCTACGTCGTGGTCGTCGGGGATGGTGATTGTGGGACGGTCCTTGATGATCTCCCCGAACTGGCGGCCGAAGAGGAGCCAGGCCGCGGTGTGGCGGCGGTGGTCGTAGCTTTGGTCGCCCGAGAAGAAGAGAAGGTCCGGGTCCTGGGCTTTGATGTTGGCCACAATGTCAGGGCGCGGTCCGCGGTCCGAGTTCGAGTTGCCGGTGAAGACCGCCACGACAATCTCGTCCTTGTCGAGGGGGTTGCGGCGGACGGTTCCCTCATACACGGCCCCGCCGGGGTGCTTGACCCGGTAGCGGTAGTCGCGGCTCTCGTCCCATCCCTCGACCCGGAATGTCGCCATCCAACCTTCGGGATTGACGGCGGCTTCGGCCGCCCGCTCCCACTTGGTTCCGCTGCGAGAGACTTCCAGAAACACCTTGCGGCTTTCTCCCGGCTTCAGGGGGTAGAGCTGGGCGGTGAGCTTCAACACGCCGCGATGGACGGTGTAGAGGCAGAAACAGATCACCTTGTCCCGGGGGACCTTGGGGATGGTCAACGGCGCGCGCAGCGGCCGATAGCGGGCGGCGGCGGAGACGGTCTTGAGAAACGCTCGTCGGGGCAACGCTTTTTCTGTGCTCATAACGAGGCGATTGTGGCGCGACCCGCGGGGATTGTCACGAAGAAGAACCCCTTCCCCGCCGAGAGGCGTTTCCGGGGATGAAACGAGCCGGTCCGCCGTTCGTCCGGCGGTTCGGTTTATTGTTCTTGCTTGCGGAGCCGATAGAACCGAACCCGCTCGCTGGGGACCACCTCCGCCTCGTAGGCCCCCTCGCGAACGCCGATCGTTTCAACCGCCGGCGTCCAGGGGCCGTCGAGGGCGGGGGCGCTTTCCAACTGAAACCCGACCAGCCAGGCCGGCCAACGAAGACGGAAGCCTTTCCGGTCCCGCTGCGCTTCGAGCTTGGCTGTTTGAGGCACGAGACAGGTTATGAAGTCGTTCAGATACTGGCAGCGCCGGCGGATGTGATTTTTAAGCTGTTGTTTCTGGCTCTCGGAAGCTCCGTAAATCGCGCCCGCCTCGTCGATGACGCGGTCCATGTTCTCCGGGGCGAAGACGGTGTTGTTCAGCTCAAGGAACTTTTTGAGAAACTCCTCTTCGTAAGCGATGAAGAAGGAATCTTTGAGGCGGTTCCACCAACCGCCCCGGTTGCCGATGTCGCCGATTTTCGCGCGCAGTTCCGGGTCGGCGTTGACCCGGGCCTGGTCCGCCCCGCGGAAGGGGTTGGCGTTCCATTCGCCGTAAGAGCCGCCCAGGGTGTTGTCCATGTCCCACGGCGTCACGCGCCACTTGTCGTCCCGCAAGCTGTGGTAAAGGAAATGGTTCTGAAACATGTCGTCAAAGGTGCCGACGTAGTTGATGGCGCAGATGTAACGGAGGACTTCATCTACATCGAAATGCTTCGCCAAATAAGCTCGCAGCGCCTCTTTTCCCTGGGCCCTGGCTTGGTGGAGCCCTTCGATGAGGGGCTCTACCAGATCCTGTTTGTTGTCGTCGCGGGAGGCGATCCAGTTGCGGGTCTTGCGGTCGTAGGTGTATTTGTAGCGCTGCGTCTCCGTGAAGCCGTTGCGCGAGCCGACAATGAGCCGTTCGTCCCCCCAGCTCCAGGGGCCTTCGTCGCCGGTGTAGCCTTGGGACTTGAAGAAGTCGCCCACCTCGCCGAACCACCGTTCCACCAGGTCCCGTCCAGGCCGCTCGATTTCGTAGGCGTCCGGATTGTAATCGCAGCCGTTGATCTGAAGACGCGCCCAAGAAGTCCGCGGCGCGGGCACGCCGGCCAGCTCGAACATGCGGAAGGAGATATGCTGCGGCCAGCCGGTGCGTTTCTGGAGAATCATGATGTCCATCCCGTGGCAGCGCCGGTAGGAGGGGAACCGAATCCGCCAACTTCGCACTTGGGCCTTGCCGTCGCTGCGGTGCGAAGGGCAGGGGAAGGTGATCGTCGATCCGCCGTTGCGCCCCCATCGGCTTCCCTGGTGGCGCGCCGTCACGTCGTAGACCACGCCGTCGGCCACGAACACCGCCGGCACTTCCCGATTCCAGTTGGGGTTGGGCTTGCCGCCGCTCACGCGTCCCGGATTGGTCCACTGGTGAAGCTTGGCCCAATTCGCCGAGGAAATGAACAGGTGGTAGACCGAGGGGAAATGCGTCGTGACCATCGGGTCCACGAAATAGGCGTGCCAGGCGAACGCGTCCCGCTCGCTGGAGGGGGATTCCAGATGGGCGCCGTCGTCCATGTCGAAAGCGAGGCGATAGCGGACGATCGAGTTTTTCGGCAGTTGCGGGAACACGGCGCTCCAGCCGTCGGGATCCGCCTCGTCACGAAGCAGAGGCAGCGTTTGATGCGGTTCGCCCTCCGCTTCCGGATCGTCCACCCAGTATTCCACCAGGCCGCCTACCACGCGGTCGCTGCGGGCCACTCGGGCCGTCAGCTTCGGTTCCGCGTCAGCGGTGACGGGGAAGGGCTGGAAGATGAGCTCCTTCACCAGCGGCGCGGGATCGCACGAAGTTGCTGTGTTCGCTCGGCCCGGCGTGGGCGCGTCCTCCGGGGAAGCGACCCAGTTCGCCGGGTCGTCTCCCGGCAGATCGGGACAGAGGCGTTCGAGGGAATGACCGGCCCCCTCGACCGAGCCGAAGCCGTCCGCCAGGGAGGGCCAAGGGAAGTCGTCTTGGTAATGGACGAAGTCGGCGAGCCGACCGTCGGGGCCGACCAGGAGGATCTCGCCGTTGCCGTTGGGCAGCTCGCGGGCGAGCGGGCCGAAAATCAGCGCGTCGCCCAGGTCGTAGAACTCGCGCAGGCGCTCCGGATCGAACGCCGCTAAAGCGTACGCGCCCGGCGGCAGGACCGCGCCCTCTGGGAATTGAAACTCTGTGTCGCCGAGGATCATCCATCCGGAGAGATCGATCGGTTCGGCGCTGCGGTTGTAAAGCTCGATGAACTCGGTCCGCCGATCGTCGTCCGTCGTGCAGAAAGGATGATACATCAGCTCGGTGATCGCCGCCGGAGAAGAGACGGGCGGCGGCTCGCATTCGGAACGGCTGTTCGGGCCGCCGGGGCTGGGCGCGCCTATGGGGGAAGCGACCCACTGCGAGGGATCGGAGAAATCCGGCTCCGCGCACGCGCGCTCCAGCGACGCGCCGTAGCCGTCGGGCGTCACCGGCCAATCTCCGCGGTCGTCATAGGCGACCGCGTCGACGACCACATCGTCGGCGTCCAGCAGCGCGAGCCTCTCCCCGCCGTTGTTCAACGAGCCTCCGTAGTCGCCCAAGACCGGCGCGCCGATTGCTCCGTAGCGTTCCGCGAAGGCCTCCGCGTCGTCTGCGACCACTAGATAGCCTTGCGGGGGGAGGCTCGTTCCCTCGGGAAACGCGAAGTCGATCCCGCGGAATTTCCACCCGCTCAAGTCGATCGCCGCGTCGGAGGGGTTCTGCAGCTCCACATACTCGTAGCGCCCATCGACGGGGTCGTGGTACATCAACTCATTGATGAGCGCCGAGCCGAAGCGGGCGATCCGGTTGGGCGCGCCCGGCGTAGGCGCCTCGGCCCGGAACCAATCCGGCCCGCCGTCCGGAAACCGAGCCAGGCTGGTTCCCGGCGTTTGGACCCCGAAGCCGTAGGCCGCGAGCACGTAGCGCAATTGCGGTTCGGTGAGAAAGACGGCTTCACCAGAGGCGCTCAGGCCGAAGCCGAACGCCTCCTGGGAAAGGATCAGGAACCCGCCGGCCGGAACGACGGTTCCCTGAGGCAAGGCGTATTTGTCGAGCTGGCCCGGATCGTCCGAGAGCCACGCTCCGGAAAGGTCGATCGGTTGATCGGTCGGGTTGTAGAGCTCGATCCAGTCCGGGTCGGTTCCGCTTGCGGCATAAATCTCGTTGAGCGTTACCGCCCGCGCCGGATCGTCTTCGACCTGCGGGCTGGCAAGGTCAGCCGTGAGTTGCGGGCTGAGGAGGAAGTCTGAGCTGCCGCTCAGGTTGCCGTTGTGGCCCTGGACGGCTAGGACGTTCTCGCCCGGGCGGAGAAGATGGATGAAGGACGTCAAATCCACGATCTCGGGGGTATAGTCCGCGCCCCAGTCAGCCAGGGTGTCGTGTTGGGGCGGGTCCCCGCTGACGTTGGCGGCGTGGATTCGTTGGCCGTTCAAGTAGGCTACATAGCCGTCGTCGTAGACCATCGTCAGGGTGAGGCGCTCCATCCGTTTCAGATCCGCCGCGGAAAGGTCGAAGCTCAGCCGCGCGTACACCGAGGCGTAGTTGCCCCGCATGTCGCTCAGGACCGTTTGAAGGTAAGCCAACTCCTCCGCCTCGTTGCTGTAGCCGTAGCCGGAGGGGCCTTCCAGCCATCGTTGGTCCGGAACGTAGTCCGGAGCGGCCCAGCTTGTGTCGCCCCCGCTCGGCTCTTCCACGCCTTTGAAGTAATAGCCTGGGTGGCCCACGTCGATTAGAGCCACCGTTTGCGGCGGCTGCTTGGAAGGATCGTCCACCGCGCCGGGCGATCCGCCGATCCTCCGGCTCGCCTTCCAAGCCCGCGGGTCGTTCGGGTTTTGGTCGAAGTCTTCGAACACCAGCGAGTGGCCTGCGCCGTCGGCTTGCGCGGGCCAGTCGCCGTGGTCCCCGTACCGCACGTCCACGACCTCTCTCCCGGCCGCGTCAACCAGGCGGACGCGCTCGCCGCCGTTGTTCAGCGCGCCGGCGAAAGGGCCGAGGATTTCCCCAGAGACCACGTTGGTCGCCAGCCGGTCCGGATCCTTTGCCACCACCGCGTAGCCGCGCGGGGGAAGCGCGAAGCCGTCGGGGAACACAAAATCCACCCCTCGGTCGAACCGCCATCCGCTCAGGTCGACCGCTTCGGAATCCGGGTTGTAGAGCTCGAGGAATTCGCCCGGCTCGCCCGGGACAGCCCCCGGCGGGTGATACATGATTTCGGTAAGCTCCACGGCGGCCTGCGCCGAGCAAAGCGCCAGAGCCAGGGGAACGGTTCCTGAAAGCTTTCTGATGAAGCCCGAAAACCCTCTTGAGGAATCGCGCCGCGCGCGCGCGCTTCCAGATCCATATGCCGCTCTCACAACAGCATGTTACACAGCCGTTCTCGTGCCACTTCAACGACAAATCGTCGGCAAAGCGGCGGATCACGGCAGCTCGGCCGCGGCTTGCCCGTCGGAAAGCGGCGCGCCGTCCGGTCCCGTCAGCCGGGCGCAGAACCCCCATCCCTGGTTGTTCTGGGTCACCTTGAGCAGCAGGTCGTTCCACCCTTGCCGGAGTCGGATCGGGATCTTTTCCTGGTCCGGCTGGACGGCCCTCATCACGTTGTGTTTGGCGACGAGGCGGCCGTTGACCCAGAGCTTGAAACCGTCGTCTGTGCCGAGATGAAGAATTGCTTCCCTTTCAGCGGGCAGCCAGAGATGCGTGCGGGCGTAGGCGACGGCTTGTTCTTGGGGATAAAGGGCCAGCAGATCCATCAGCCACGGCTGCCCCGGAGTTGGGGAAGGCGGAAGGATGCGCCAGGGCGTGTTTTGGGGCGCGGTTTCCGGGGCGAAAGCGATGTCGAAGAGTTCGGCGCAACTTTTGCCCGGTTGGGCGTAGGGGGGAGACGCCTGCCAGGCGCAGAGCCACTCCCGGCTTGCCGCGATGGCCTCGAGGGTTTGCCGCGCTTGCGCTCTGAATTGCTCCGAGGCCGGCGCGGCCGCGATGCGTCGAAGGATCGCGGCGCAGGCGTCGGGATCCGCTCCCCGGAGTCCGACGCAGAGCTGCAACAACGCCGCTTGGGCTTCGGGGCGGACGGCTTCGTCTTCCAATGCTTGGGCCGCCCAGGAGAGCGCGTCCGGCGTCAGGCACTGCCCCGCGCCGGCTAAGACCAGCCGGCGCTCTTCAACCGAACGGGCGCGGCTCCAGGCGAAGCGGCATCGGGCCAGCCGTTCCGCGGCGTCGGCGCTTTCGTCCCGGTCCGCCAAGCGCAAGTAGGCCCGCATTGCCAGGGTGTGGAGAGCGGGGGTGTCGGCGGAGGCCAAGGCCGCGCGCACGTCCGGCAACGGTTCGGCGTCGGGCCAGCCGGCCAGCAGCCGAAGGGCGGTTGCCTGGAGGGGCGAGCGGAGCGCTTCCCGGAGCGCCGCCAACGCCTCCGGCCCTCCAAAGCGCGCCAATGTCCGAAGGAGCCTTTCCCTTCGGGCCTGCGGAGCGGCGGCGCGAAAGGCCGCGCTCAGTCGGCGGGCGGTTTCCGAAGCGCGATTCCATCGCAGGGCCGCGGCGTGGAGCGTGTCCAGAGCCGCGTCGAACGACTCCTCCGGGACTGTTTCCGCCAGCTCGATCAGCTCCGGCAAGTCCTCCGGGCGCGCGACGGCGCGGAGCGCCTTGAGAGCCGGTTCACGGGCGGCGGCCGGTCCGGTCCGAGCGATTTGCAGGAGCAGCGGGGCTGCGTCGGCCGCGCCGCGCCTGCCCAAGGCCAGGATGGCTTCTGCGGCGACGGACTCGTCGGCTCCCCGAGCCGCGCGCGACAGTTCGGCCTCCACGCCCGGGGCGCGCATCCGGTCCAAGGCGGTCCGGGCTGCCTGTTGCTCCTCCGGCGAGCCTGAGGCGGCTTTCCGGAGAAGCGTCGCGACGTCCTCCGCGCCGCCTGTTGCGCCCAGCGCCGCGATCGCCGGCGCCCGGTCCGCCGGCGCGGCCGCGGCGAGCTCTTTCAGGATCAAGCTTCGCCCGGCCGGATCGCCCAGGTCCCGCAAGGCCGCGCATATCCAACGCCGCGCGGCCGGAGTGAAGGCGCTCCATTTTGGTTCCAAAGCCTTCACGATTTGAGCCGCCGGATAGCGCCGCAGCAAAAAGGCCGCGGCTCGGCGGAGAGGACGCGCTTCGGCCTGGAGGGATTGGACCACAAAGGGGAAAGCCGTTTCCGGGTCCGCCTCGACCAGCGCGGCGAGAGCTTTGGCCCGAGCCGGAGCGGGGCCGTTTCCGGAAAGGGCCTTCCGGAGGGCCGCCGTCGCCGCGCTGGTC
>JAGHDA010000005.1 GCA_021160185.1 Verrucomicrobiota bacterium | reverse complement strand
CCTTCTCGCCTGACGATCCCGCGCGTTTCTTCCGCTTGCGGTGGGCGGACTGCATCTATCCGGTGACCTGGGCGGGCCGGTATCGCAGCGAGGCGAAACACGATCAGAACGGCAACGGGACGGTTTCGCGAGCGGAGCGGGCATGGCGGGGGCGCGCTACCGGGCCGGTGGAATGGGATTGAAACGCCTCGCGGCTGAGCACAACCTCCGCGTGGCGTTCTGGAAAGCGTCCAGCGGTAAGCGGGCCAAAACGGGTTGCCGCGCCTTCCGGGTGAAGCTGGATGAAACCCTCGATGCCCTGCGGAAGGAGTTGTTAACGGGCCGGACTGCCGTGGGGGAACTGCCATGACTTCAAAGTGCGGGATCCCAAGGAACGGCTGATCTGCGCGGCCAGCTTCCGGGTGCGCGTGCGGCGCCACGCCCTGATGAATGTGTGTGAGCCGGCGCTGGAACGGGCCGGCATTTTTGACAGTTACGCCGCCTTTGCGGATTCGCCGAAGAAATCGGAAGAATTCGGGTTATTCAGCTGTGTAAGCGACTGGAAATCAACGGGCGCATTTCTGATTTGAGCCGAAAATGGCCTGTGGCGCCGACCTTTTGGATCCTCTTGTTTTGTTCCAATCAGTGAGGCGCCGGCGTACTCCCCAATCCGCGAAGTCGGGGTAGGGCCGCGCGGTGCTTTCGGAGGGCGCGGCTTACTCGTGTCGAAGGGCTTCGATGGGGTCGAGCTTCGCCGCGGCGGTGGCCGGGTAGAGGCCGAAGATGATCCCGATCGCTCCGGAGATGCCGAAGGCCAGCAACACCGCCCACAGCGTCACGATCGTGCGCATGTTGGTCAGGTGGGAAACGATGAGAGGGGCCAGCACGCCGATGGCCACGCCGATCAGACCGCCCCCTATCGAGAGGACGACGGTTTCGACCAGGAATTGAAGGGTGATGTCCCGGCGTTTTGCGCCCAACGCGCGGCGGATGCCGATTTCCCGCGTTCGCTCGGTCACCGAGGCCAGCATGATATTCATGATGCCGATGCCGCCCACCAGGAGGGAGATGGCGGCGATGGAGCCGAGCACAATGTTGAAGATGCGCTTGGTTTGTTGGGCCTGCCGGAGGAGCTCGAGCGGGACGATCACCTCATAGTCGTTTTGATCGTGAAAGCGTTTGAGGAGCGTCTTGATCTGGGCGTCGGCGGTCTCCACGGCGCTGAGGTCCTGCATCTGCACGGTGATCTGGTGAAGCTCGACGCGTTCGGCCTGGATGCCTCCGGAGATCCGGCGGATGATCGTTTCCCCGAACCGCGAGCGGGAAGTCGAGAGGGGGATGTAGACATTGTTGTCGAGCGGCTGGCCTTCCATCTGGCCCGTTTGGGTTCGTTGCTTGGGCATATTGCGCTCCCGGACAATGCCCACGATCCGGTAATAGAAGGCGTCGATCTTGACCGCGTGACTCAGCGGATCCTGATAGGGAAAAAGGCGCTGAGCCAGGCCGGCGGTGATGGCGCACACGTTGTTCTGGTAAAGCTCGTCCACGTAGTTGATGAAGCGGCCGCGCACCACGTCCAGTCCCACCACTTGTGTATAGAAGGGCAAGGTGCCGATGATCTGGCAGGGAATCGCGTTGCGGCTGAAGCGCACGTCGTCCCGAAGAATCCGCATCGGCAACACCCGAACCACGCCGGGGATGGTGGCCTGGAGACGGGAGCCGTCTTTGTAAGTGAGCCCGTAATCGAGGACGAAGCTGCGTGGCGAGCCCGTCTGCTTGGCTTCCTGCGGGGGCTTGACGCTGCGGATGATGATGTTGTTGCTGCCCAGTTTTTTGATGGCCTGTTGGGCCTCATAGGAGGCGCCTTCCCCGATGGCCAACATGGCGATCACGGAACAGACGCCGAAGATGATGCCCAGCATCGTGAGGATGGAGCGGAGCTTGTGGAGCAGGAGGCTCTTGATGCCCAGCTTGATCGTGCTGACGATCTGGTAGCGCCACATAGGAACTCTTGCCGCTAAGAAGCCGCCGGGACTGCTCGGGCGGGAGCGTTGCGCACTTCCCGGTCGATCAGCCCGTCTTTCATGTGAATCACCCGATGCGCCCGGGCGGCCACCTTTTCATCGTGCGTGACCAGCACGACCGTCTTGCCCGAAGCGTTCAGCCGACCGATCAGATCGAGCACTTCCTCGCCGGTGCGGGAGTCCAGGTTGCCTGTGGGTTCGTCGGCCAAGACGATCAACGGCTCGGTGACCAGCGCCCGGGCGATGGCCACACGCTGTTGCTGGCCTCCGGAGAGCTGCGTGGGGCGGTGATCGAGCCGGTCGCTCAGCCCCACCATCCGCGCCAGCTCGACGCATCGATCATGATGGCTCCGCAAATCGGCCGCCTGGTACATCAAGGGAACCTGGATGTTCTCCAGCACCGTGAGTTGGGGAATCAGGTTGTAAGACTGGAAGATGAACCCAATGCGCCTGCCGCGGATTTCAGAAAGGGCGTCGTCGTCCAGCTTCGAGACATCTTCTCCGCCCAGGTAGTAGGCGCCGGCGGTCGGTTTGTCCAGGCAGCCGAGCATGTTGAGCATGGTCGACTTGCCCGAGCCCGAAGGCCCCATGATCGCCAGGTACTCTCCGGCGGACACCTCAAGGTTTACGCCTCGAAGGGCGCGAACCACATTGCCTTCCCCGAGGAAGTAATGCTTTTCCAGGCCGACGGTGCGGATGATCGATTGGTTTGAGGCCTCAGGCATTGGCGCGGGGCGTCAATTGATTTCAGGGG
>JAGHDA010000341.1 GCA_021160185.1 Verrucomicrobiota bacterium | reverse complement strand
TTGGAGCGGTCGTCGGCGGTGACCGAGAGCGTTGCGGCTCCGCCGCCGCGCCCACCCTCCGCGGCGGCGGAGCCGCAACGCTCTCGGTCACCGCCGACGACCGCTCCAACACGCTCATTGTAACCGGCGGCCGCGAAGACTTCGCGGCGATCGAGCGGGTGATCCAGCAGCTGGACGCCGAGGAGGCCGTGGCCAAGGTCGTGTTCAAGGTGTTTCCCCTCCAACGCGCCACGGCCACAAAGCTGCAAACCACCCTTCAACGGCTCTTCGCCAATCGGCGGGCGGGCGCCGGCGGAACGCCGCCCGAGCCGGTCACCATCATCGCCGACAGCTGGGCCAACGCCTTGATCATCGGCGCTTCGGAAGACGACCTGACTCTCGCCGAGAAACTCATCAAGCAGCTCGACGAGGAACAGCCCTCAGTGAACGTCAAGGTCGAGGTCTTCCCCATGGCCAAAGCCGACGCTCGGCGCGTGGCTCAGACCCTCCAGACTCTCTTCCGAGGGAGCGGCGGCGCGGGCGCGGGCGCGGTCCCCTCGCCGGTGTTGATCAACGTGGACGAACGACTCAACGCCATCATCGTCTCCGCCGGAGAGAACGACCTGAAACGGATCGGCGAGTTGGTTCGAAAGCTGGACACCGACCAAGTGGCGCGGGTGGCCGAGATCCGGGTCGTCCCGCTCCAATACGCCCGGGCGGCGGAGCTGGCCACCATCCTGAACGACGTGCTGAACAACAACCCGAAAACCCTGACCGAGGAGAATCCCAACCGGCAGTCCTTGCTCCAGTTCATCGCGGAAATGGACGGCGGCAAGCGCTTCATTGCCACCGCGCTCAAGGAAGGGGTTCTCATCGTGCCCGACCCCAGGACCAACGCGCTGGTCGTGTCCGCGCCGGTCGAATACATGAAGCTGCTGGAATTGCTGGTGAAGCATCTGGACCAGACAAGCCCCCAGGTCGCCCAGATCCGCATCTTCAACCTCAAAAACGCCGATGCCCGTCAGATGTCCATAGTCCTAACCTCCGTGTTCCGGCTCCAGGCCCAGGGCGGCGCGCAGGGAGCCCAGCAGCGGTCGATCCGTTACACCCTGGTCACGCCCGAAGGCATGGACCAGGAAAGCTCGGCCATCGTCGGCTCGGCGGAGGAGCACGCCCTGACCGTCACCGTCGACCTACGGACCAACAGCCTTATCGTGGGCGGCACCGAGCACTACGTGGAGCTGGCTTCCAAGATCATCGAAACCCTCGATTCGGCGCCCGCCCAGGAACGCAAAACCGAGGTCTACCGGCTGCGCAATTCCCGCGCCCAGGACATTGAGCCGGCTCTGCGCACCTTCCTCCAACAGGACATCCAGCAGATGCTCACCGTGCTCGGCCCCCAGGCGGTCGGCACGGCCCAGAACATCCTCGAACGGGAAGTGAGCATCGTGGCCGAGCCGATCAGCAACAGCCTGCTCATCTCCGCCAGCCCCCGCTACTTCGACGAGGTCAAACAGTTGATCGAGCAACTGGATCAGCCGCAGCCGCAGGTCCTGATCCAGGTGTTGCTGGCCGAGGTCACGCTGGATTCGACCACGGAGCTGGGGATCGAATGGAGCTACCTGACCAAGGGCGATCCTTCCATCAATGTCGGCAGCGATTACGGGTTGCAAGGCGCGCTCCAAAGCTTTGGCGGCAACTACGCCGCCATCACCGGCAGCAACGTGGGCTTCCTCCTCCGCGCCCTCCAGAACGAGGGCAAGCTGGAGGTTCTGAGCCGGCCCCAGATCCTTGCGGCGGACAACCAAGAGGCCACCATTAACATCGGCCAGCGAATCCCTCTGATCACCGACAGCCGCGTGACCGAGCGAGGCGATACCATTAATCAATTCACTTATGAAAATGTAGGCGTTATCCTGAATGTGACGCCTCGCATCAGCCCGGACGGCTTCGTCAAGATGGACATCGCCCCGACGATCAGCGAGACGAGCAGCTCCACGGTGGACATCAGCAAGGGGGTCAGCGTGCCGATCATCAACCAGCGGACCGCCACGACCACGGTGACCGTCCGCAGCGGCCAGACCATCCTGATCGGCGGCCTGATCTCCACCACCGACGACATCCGCACCAAGAAGATCCCGTTGCTGGGCGACCTTCCGGGGCTGGGCGCGCTGTTCCGAAGCCGCGTGGGGCGGAAAGACCGCAAGGAGCTGCTCATCGTGCTGACGCCGCAGATCCTGGTCAAAGGCGAAGGCGAAGGCGTGATGTACAAGGTGGAGGACGTCACACGCAGCCAGTTTAACCAGTCTACGATCCAGCAGGAGCTAGGGCGGGACAAACTCCAAAAGCGCTTGATCGAGCCGCTGTCTCAGGAGCATACCCAGCCGCATGGACAGGTCCAAACCAACGCGCTCAACGACATCGATCTGGGAGGGCAAGTTCAGACCAACGCCGTCCGCGTCATCGTGCCTTAAGGCGGCGCTGGTTCTGTTCCTTGCCGCGGGGCTGGTCGGAGGCTGCGCAACTGCCTCGGGCGGCGCCGGCGGGAGCGTGGGCGCGATTCACCTGCTCGCGCTCCCGATGGCGCTCAATCTGGACCAAAAGCCGGGCGCGGACGGCGTGGCGGTGAAGGTGTTTGCGACGGATCCGCGCGGGACGCGATCCGTTTCCATCCGTGAAGGACGCCTGGAAATCCTCGCTTACGAAGGCCGGCCTGACCCCGTAAAGCCGGGCAAGCCTTTCCACACTTGGACCTACAGCCCCGCCGAGCTAGCCCCGCGCGCCTACCGCACGAGCATCGGCCCGGCTTACGATCTGGTTCTCTCGTGGATCCCAAAAACCGTCCGGACCAAGTTTGTGACGGTGACGGCGCGGTACACGCCGCCCTCGGGCCGGGCGATCGTCGCCGCGCCGAGCGTCATCCAGGCCGTCACCGTTCCCTGAGCCGGCCCAGGCGGGATCAACGCTTCGGGCTTTTTGCTCGAACCGCGCCTTCCAACTTCACTTCGAGGCCTTGAAGGCCTTTGTTCGGCTGGAAAAGGACGCGGACCCCTTCCGGGGCTTCGCATCGGATCCGCACCTGTTCGCCGCGCCGCCGCCACCGAACATGGATAGGGCCGCGCTGGGTCGCCACGGTCCCGCGGGCCCATTCCAAGCCGCACAGCCGCGGGCTCAAAACCCATTGTTCTCCGCCCGGGGCGACGGCCCGCAGGCCGAGGATCACTCGCGGCAGGTAGTAGCACGGCGCGCTGGACCAGGCGTGGCAATGGCTCCGCGTGGGAAAGTTGTTCGAGCCGGTCGTGCCGCTGGGAAAGCTTTCCCACACCGTCGTCGCTCCCGCTTCGAGCATCGGCAGGTAGTTGGCGTAGATTGCCCGGATAATCTCCTCTTCCAGCCCGAGCTTCTCCATCGCTTGATACAGGTAAAAGGCGGCGAAGGGCGAGCCGATGCGCGTCATGCCGGGAGGCGGGTTGAGGAGGTTGCGCCGGATCGCGTCCAGATAGTCAGGCTCCGCAATGTCAAAAAGGACCGCCAGGAAAGAGGTGTGCTGGGATGTCTTGGGGCTGGGGCGGCCGTCGTCCCCCACCGCGTCCGGGTAGGCGCCCTTGGCAGGGTCCCAAAGCCGATTTACTCCGGCGACAAGCCGCGCGCGGAGCCGGCGCAACCAAGGAACAGGCTTGGAATCGCCCAGAACCTCGGCTTCCTTCAGCGCAGCGTCGATCGCGCCCACGAAGAACATGGTGTTGTGAAGCACGGTCTTGCGGTTCTGGTCGATGCCTGTCCAATCAAAGAAATTCCAGAACGGCGCGGTGAACAGGCCTCGCTCGTCCACGCACCGCTCCGCGCCGCGCAGGTTTTGAAGCGCGGCCGGCCACACCTCGCGCAGAAAGGCCTTGTCCCCCGTCCGCCAGTAATAGTCCCACGTCGAGACGCCCCACAGGAAACTCCACGCCGGCAGAATCATGTCCCAGCAGGAGGGAACCTGGCCGCCGACCATCGGATACCGATCGAGGGACTGGGCCGTAAGACGGATGCACCGCCGGGCCAGATCGGTCGCGCCGAACACGCCGTAGGCGAAGAGCGACTCGTTGCGCGCGTCGCCCACCCACAGGGTCTGCTCATAAAGCGGACAATCGGTGAACGTGTCTTCCATGCACAGCTTGAGCGTGCGCAGCGAGATGTCCCAGATCTGGTTGAGCCGCCCGTCGCTGCAGGCGAAATCGCCGATCTGCTCGATCGGGTAAACGGATTCGATTACCCGAAGCAGATGAATGCGAATCGGCCGATGGAAGTTCCGGAGGGTCAGGAAAAGGTAGCGGCCGGAACGGCGCTTGAGAGAGACGAATCGGTTGAGTCCCGCTTTGGTGATGTACCGGAGCCCGTTGCGATTGCGGCCGGTGTGCTGGATGCGTCCGTCCGGCGCAATGTATTCCACGCCGGCGACGTCCACCGTCGCGCCCGCCTCCGCCTCCAGGACCAGTTCATAGTAGCCGCAGCGTTGAACTCCCAGATCGTAGAGCAGTTCGAGGTCCCCGCGCGGATTCGGATGCGCCACGGCGGGGGGCAAGGCTTCGTAGAGAGCGCCTTCGGGCCGGTCCACACGGGCGCTTGCGCCTGGAACCGGCTGTTGGTGTTGAAACTTCCAGATCGGGTCCGTCACGAACAGCGCTTCGCGAGACAACGTTTCGGCGCGCGCGCCGAGCAGTTTCCGGAACGCCTCGGGGCTTGCAGCCCGGCGCAGCCAGTCCGAGACGGCCGCGTCATATTCCCGAAGCGCCTTCGCGATCCGGCGGTCCTCGCTCCGGAACGCGATCCAGCGCAGGTCGTTGGTAGCGAAAGCAAATTCCCGAAGGCGGATGTAGCACCAGGGATTGGCCGCGTCCGGATCGATCGGATTGACCAGCTTCGCTCCGGGAGGGAAGACAAGATCGAGCGACTTCTCTTTGGCGTGGCCCACAATTTGCGCCACAAACCCCAGCAACAGGTGAGGCCCCGGCTTCAACGCATGCCGCCCCCGCCCGATCCGTTTGCCGTCGAGGGACAGCCGGAATTCCGATCCTAGAATTTCCAGCTCGGCCGGAGCGGCTGTCTCGATCACCGTGGCCAGGCCGCCTGCGCAACTCACGTTGTTGTTGGCCTCAATAAGGCCGGGATGCGCCAGCCGCGCGGCGGGCACGCAAAGATGGGTCCCCCGAGCGCGGACCGCTCGCGCCCGGACAAACCGCGCCGGAGGCGCTGGGATCTTTGTCAGCAACGGCGCGTCCCGGGGATGAAGATCCTTCCATGGCCCCGCTTCGGCCGGGAAGAGCGCTTCCGCCGCGCGCCACAGCTCGCGCCCTTCCAGCCGCGCGTCGTACACTTCGGCCGGCTCCATCTGGATGCTCACTTTGGGAGCGGACCGGATCCATTCGGGAGCGGGCTTGGCGGACCAAGAGGCATCCGTCCAAACCAGCGGCGCGGCGCGGCCCTGTTCGATCCGGTCCAACTGGGCCAGAAACCCGGCTTGTTGCGGCACACGGTGGAAATCGCCCACGCCATAGTAGCGCGCGATCGCTTCAATCCGGTTGGTCCCCCGCCGCAGCCAGCGGGTGGCGTCGATCGCGTCGTACTGGTAATGCTCGGGCCAACTGCGGCAAGGGCCGTCATTGATCCATCGGCCATTGAGAAAAAGCCGGTAAAAGCTGTCCGCCGTGATCCGGAGCGTCACTCTGCCGCGCCCGTCCCAAAAGAAATCCCGCCGGAAACGAACGGCGCGATTGTAGCCGTGGACGTCGTCGCCGGCGGCCCAAATCCATTGAGCTTTCCAAGGGGCCTGCCCGGCGCGAACCGCCGGAGTTGCCGTCTGGACCGCCATGGCCAGCCCCGCCGCGGCGGAAACGAGGAACCCACGCCGCCTCCGCCCATGTCGCGCCTCGAACGGTTTCCGGTGCGGACTTTGCATGAAGCGGATGCTACCGCCCCGGCGGCGCGTCGAAAAGCGTCAATCACCGGGCTTGTTTACGCGCCGGGGGAGATTGGCTGGAGGCGGCTCCAAAGGAGTGCGGGCTTCCAGCCCGCGGGCCGCCGCCAACATGACGGCGCTCCTGCTTCCCCTAAGTCCCGACCTCTCGCAGGCTTCGCACCGCGGCCAAGATGGCCGCGATCCACTCTGTTCTCAAAAGCTTCGACGCCAGAGGGGATCGGCTGGAGAGGGCTGAAGAGGCGTCATCTCGACCAACCCA
>JAGHDA010000340.1 GCA_021160185.1 Verrucomicrobiota bacterium | reverse complement strand
GTGGGGCGGGCCTCTCCGGAATGGCGGCATTCACTGAGGGAATGGCTGAAACGTTTCCCCCGCGCCCCCGTGGGGGAAATCGGCCTGGATCGGTGGCGGCGCGGTTTGGAGTGGGAAACCCAAGTCGATTTTTTCCGCGCCCAGTTGGCGCTGGCGGCTGAACTCAACCGCCCGGCTTGCCTTCATTGCCTGAAAGCCTGGGGGCGACTGGTCAAGCTGCTTCGGGAAGGCCCGGTTCCTTCCCGCGGATTCCTGCTCCATTCCTACGGCGGCCCGTCCGAGCTGATCCCTGAGCTGGCGGCGATGGGCGGGTATTTTTCTCTGCCCGGTTACTTTGCCCGACCCGACAAACGGGCGCGGGCGGAGGCGTTCCAGCGCGTTCCCTCCGATCGCCTCCTTCTGGAAACCGACGCGCCCGACCAGCGCCTTCCGCCCGAGAGAGAGGCGCATCCGCTGCAAAGCCCCGACGGCCGCCCTCTCAATCATCCAGCCAATCTTGCCGCCGTGTATCGCTTCGCCGCCGAGCTGCTCGGCCTTTCTCCGGAACGGCTGGCCGTTCAAGTCGAACAAAACTTTCACAGGCTTTTCGGAGACGCCCTCCCGTGAGCCTGCGCGGCGAAACGCCGGCCCCGCGTCCTGTTCGCGCGGGCTTTGCCGGAGCGGCCGCGTTTGGAAAGAGCGGTTCTGCGCCGGTCGAGGTTCCCGCCGCCGGGGCGCGGCCGGCGTCTTACTTCGCGCCCGTCTTTTCCAACACAAGCTGCGCTTCCTCTACAGCACGTTGTTTGGCCCATGCGGCGGCTTGCCGGCGCATCTCGCTGATCTTGCGGCGATGGGCGTTGACCGCCTCTTGCCCCTCGGATTTGAAAGGCGCTTCGGGCCAGTCCCAGTTGTCGGTGCGGAAGGAGCAGATCGGGATGATCCGCTCGTAGTGGGAACCGTTGACCGCGTTGCCCAGCGGGTTGCGCGCCCAGGCATAGCGGACGGCCGCAGGCTCTTTCACCAAGGGGCTCCAAACCTTCAGTCGGCTTTCGTCCCGCCGATCGCGCCCCCGCTCGTCCTTGCCCACCACCAAAAACTCCGCGCGCGCTGGGTAGAAATGGCGGTCGGCGCCTGCGATGGCGAAGCCCTCGAAAGGCCGCCCGTCGTGGGCGCGCACGGCCCGGTCGAAGGCGAGGATGAAATGATCGTCCTGTTTTTCCCATTTGACGCACACAGCCGGCTGCCAGCCCAGCTCTTCGTAACCGTAGTAGTCGTGCAACGCCCATCGGGCCATGCGCTCGCCGAGCAGCAGCTTTTTGTGCGGGTGATACCAGGGGACTTGTTGATCATAAGCCGGCGCGAAGCCGACATGGTCCAGGGCCTGCCACGTTTTGAACTGCGCTTCCCGGATAAACGGCGCAGGGTCTACAATGTTCCGCTCGAAGTTTTCATAGGTTTGAGGCTCGCCGCCGGCGGTCAGTTCGATGATCCCGAACGGCATCGCCTCGTTCCGGAACGCGCGCCGCCAATCCCGGATCATGGCCTGGAACACTTTGGCGTAGAGACGGGGACGGGAATCTCCGAGGGCGTTGTTATAGCCTTGGTTGAAAATCACGCCCTTGATGTGGAAGCCGGCGAAAGGCGCGATCATGCCGTTGAACGCCGCGCCGGGGTTGTTGCGGTCGCCGGCCGGGTCCGGCTCGGGCTCGGTCGGCTTGGGTCTGGGAGGCTGCCCGGCTTGCTTGCGCCGCTCGGCTTCTTTTTTCCAGCGCTCGACGCGGGCGCGCAGGCTGGCTTGCGGGTCGTACGCGGCGATTCGTTCGTCCCACTCTTGCAGCAACGGGCGGGCTTCCGGAATTGCCTCCAGCGCCTTGCGCGAGGTCCACGCCTCGATGGTCGTGCCGCCCCAGGAGGCGTCGATCAAGCCGATCGGCGCGCCGGTGACCAGATGGAGCCGGCGGCCGAAGACATAGCCGATGGCTGAGAACCGGCTCGCGGCTCGCGGCGTGCATTGGAACCACCAGCCCTTCCGCTCATAGCGGTGAGCCCAGGCGTTGAACTCGTTGACGCGCTCGAAATCCGCGCGCGGCTGCGGCGTCGCAACCTGGGGAATCGTCATGAGCCGGATGGCGGGATAGTGGGCTGAGGCCGTTTCCATGTCGCCGTGGTAAATGTTTCTCAGCTCGTCCTCCATATTGCTCTGGCCGCCCAGCAGCCATACGTCGCCCACCAGAACGCCGTCGTATTCGATGGTTTCGCCGTCCGATGAGACGGTGAGGCTGCGGGCCAGCGAGCAGGCGGGAAGAGGATCCAGCTCCATCGACCAACGGCCTTGGGCGTCGGCGCGGACGGTCAGGTCGCGAGGGCCGAACTGAACCCGCACGCCCGCGCCCGGCTTGGCCCAGCCCCAGACGTAAATGGGTTGGTCGCGCTGGATCACCATGTTGTCGCCGAAAATATGGGGCAGGCGAAGGGCCGCTCGAACGGGCGGCGCGGTCAGGAAAGCGCCCAGTCCCAACGCAAGAAGGATGGGAACCCGAAGTCTCTTCATGCCCCTTTGCTACCGCGGCAAGGCGAGGGACGCAATGCCTGATTGCCGGCTGCTTGAAGGGGCTCAGGGGTTCCGCCCTACACCCCGCGCATGTTCGGGGGCCAGATGACTTTGTGGGTTTGGATCTGAAACCGGACGGGTAGGGCGTCGGCCAGAATGCGCTCGGCCAATTCGCGGCGGCTGATGGGATGGAGCCCCGGCGGCGGCGGCTTCAACGCCGGATCGCGCGGTTCTGCGGGCGGCTCGGCCCATGAGAAAAGCGTCTCGCATCGTTCGGTCAATCGGAAGCGCGCCACAGTCTCCTTGGCCCACTGGTAGTCCTCGCGTGAGCCGATGACGAATTTGACTTCGTCGGGCGGCCGCAGAAGATCGATGTTCTCCCATCGGTTGCGAGCCGCTTCGCCGCTGCCGGGGCATTTGATGTCCATGATTCGGCGAACGCGGGGGTCGACGCCGCCGATGTCCAGCGCCCCGCTGGTTTCCAGCAGCACAGTGAAGCCCTTGTCGGCGAGCTTTCGCATCAGCGGCAAGGCGGCCGGCTGGGCCAACGGCTCCCCGCCGGTCACCTCGACCAGCGGCAGGCGCGTTTTTGTCGGGCGTTTCTTGAATGGCTCGGCCAGACGATCAACCTCGTCCAGCGCTTCTTCGACGCTGATCCGCCGCCCTCCCCGAAACGCGTAGGCGGTGTCGCAGTAGGAGCAGCGAAGGGGACAGCCGGCGAGCCGCACAAAGACGCACGGCCAGCCGGCGAAGCTGCTCTCGCCCTGGACGCTCAGGTAAATCTCCGCCGCTTGCAACGCCTCGGCTTGCGCCATACGCGCTCCGGAAGGACGCCTTCCATCAAGCAACGCAGCCTTCGGCCGGATCACACATCGCAGATGCTCATCATGCGATCCAGCGTGCCGAGCGGGTCGCGGGTGGGCGTGTATTCGTGCGAAAGGAACCCTTTGTATCCCAGCTCGGCGATGGCCCGGCAAATGCCGACATAGTTCAGCTCTTGGTTCTCGTCGAATTCATGCCGACCGGGATTCCCCGCGGTGTGAAAATGCCCGATGTATTGGATGTTGTTCCGGATCGTGCGGATGATGTCCCCTTCCATGATCTGCATGTGGTAGATGTCGTAAAGCAGCTTGACGCGCGGGGAGTTGACGCGGCGGCAGAGCTCCGCGCCCCAGGCGGTGTGATCCGCCATGTAGCCGGGGTGGTTCACTTTGCTGTTGAGCAGCTCCAGGCAAAGCGTCACGCCCAGGTCTTCCGCCAGGGCCTTGATGTTGTTGAGGAAGGCGACGCTGTTGTCCAGGCCTTCCTCATCGCTTAGGCCGGGCCGGCGGCCGCCAGCCAGCACGATCACGTTCGGCGCCCCGACGGCGGCGGCCGCGCGGATGGCCTCGCGCATCCGGCGGTCGATGGCGGCGTGGTTGGCCTTGTCGTTGATGCCTCGTTTGATCCCGCTTCCTCCGGGAACCATGCTTGGGGTCAGGCCGTATTTCTTGAGCGTGGGAAAGGCGTCCGGCCCCACCAGGTCTATGCCCTGAGCGCCCAGCCGGGCGGCCTCGCGGCACATCTCTTCGAGGCTGAGTTTCAACCCGCGGAAGACGCCTCTGCAGACGCCCTGTTTGATCCGGCCTTTGCGAGCGACTTTCCGCTCGGAAGCGAGGGAAACGTTGAGCCCGATCAGAGCGCCGGCCGCGGCCGCCGAGGCGATGAAATCGCGTCGGCGAAGCGGAAAGGAATTGTTTGTTTTCATGGCCGCATAGTGGGCGCGGAGGCCGATCGGCTCAAGGCGTTTGTGGCTCGTTGCGGAGGCGCGCGCCGGAGCGAGGGAGCGGACGTCACCGGGCGGCGGCCAGCTCGGCCAGCTTCTCGGCGGCGCGGCCGCTGTCGATGAGGAGGGCGGCTTGTTCCCAGCCTTCAAGGATGGAGCCGGCCGCGCCGGCCACGCAGAGGGCGGCGGCGGCGTTGAGGAGGACGGCGTCCCGCAGAG
>JAGHDA010000046.1 GCA_021160185.1 Verrucomicrobiota bacterium | reverse complement strand
CTCGTCAAAAAAGCCAACCCGCTGCCGATCGAATGCGTGGTGCGCGGCTACCTGGCAGGCTCGGCTTGGAAGGAGTACCAGCAAACCGGCTCGGTTTGCTGGTACTCCTTCCAAGCCGAGCCTGCCAGGTAGCCGCGCACCACGCATTCGATCGGCAGCGGGTTGGCTTTTTTGACGAGCATGCTGCGGCCGCGAAGCTGTTCGGCGTAGGGCTCCAACGCCTTCGGCAACGGATCGTCTTCCCAGGCAAGGAGATGATGGGGCGCAATGTCGGCGAAATGGCGGAACCAGAAGAACGAAAGCTGGGTCAACACCTCGCCTTTTCTCGGAATCCCGTTGGGCATCACCACGTCGAACGCTGAGATGCGGTCTGTGGCCACGATGAGAAACGCTTCTCCTAAATCGAAAATTTCCCGCACCTTGCCGCTCTTCACTCGGTGAATCCCCGGCAGCTCAATCTGCATCAGCGGTGTCAAACTCATCATTCCAAAGCATACCGGCTCGGCCCCGGGGAGGCAACGGCGGAAGGCCCTTTCCACGCCCGGCCTGTTGACTCGAAAGTTTTGCCCCCAGGGGAGGTTGGTTGGGGGATTTCGTGTGGCGACTCGCCTTTTTTCCAAATGGCGTTTCCTATTCGTCGTGTCCCCGGAATGACGCTCGCTGATTTGACGCCAAGACCGAGTGTTGACGACGGCGGGCGATTGGGGGCACACTGAGTTCGCCGCCGACAATTGGCAAGAGGATGAAAGGGCGAAGGTTCTTCTGAATAGCTGCGTGAGGGAACTCAACATGGGCGGAGAGAACAGCGAGCAAGGCGCAAGAGAGGATGAGAAGAAATCAAGAGGGAAATCCTCGCGGAGTGCGTTGAGTCGGTCCCATCGCCGAAGTAGCAGCTCTTCCCGCTCCTCACAACATTCTCAGCGCTTACACCGTAAGCGTTGTTGGCGGCGGAAGAAGGAACGCAAATACAAGATTTATTTTGGGGTATTGTCTTTCGGGATTCTTTTGGTTTTGTTCGTGTTTTCCGTGGTTACGGGGATTGGACCGGGACGTCCGATCTACCGCCACCGCCTGTTGGCGCAAGCTCGGGCGGCGGCCTCTGAAGGGCGAACGGCTACGGCCATGACCCGCTACCAAGAGGTTTGGCGGAGCGGGCTAGTGGGAGCGCCGTTGGCTGTGGAAGCGCTTCGTTGCTTGGAATCGTCTAACGTGGACTTTCCCGCCGCCTCTCTCAAAGAGCCTGCGCTTTTCTTCGCCGGCTATTTGCTGCGGCAGAGCGACTTGAAACCGCAGGAAGCGGAGCTGGCCATTCAGGCCCTTTATAAGTGTGGCTTATATGACGAAATCGTCTCCCGCTATTACGGCAAAGAGGAAAGAATCCCCGCCCTTGCCTTTCCGGCCTACATGAAGGCGCTTTTCCGTATGAAGATGTACGGGCGTTTCCAGAATCTGCTTGGTCGGTTCGACCCGTTGCTCCGACGCCTGGCCAAAACGGGAGGGGAGGATCCCGAATTGGCTGTTTATCGGAGGGCTCTGACGCTTCTGGAGCCGGGCGCGTACCCCGGAGCGATGGCCGGCTTTGCGCGGCTTTGCGGGGCGAAAGCCACCGAGGAGACGGCATATCGAACGTTGCTCCAGATTTCGGATCGCATTGGGGACCGGCCTGCGGCGGCGTTGGCTTTGGCGCGCTTGGTGAAAGATGGCAAGGCCCGTTACGGAGATTACCTGAAGTTCTGGTGGCTGCTTTCCTGGCTGGGCAACCAGGGTGAGGCTGTGGAGTTGGCCCTGGCGCATCCCCAAACACCGAAGACCGCCGGGGAGCGAGCTGCGTTTTGCCGCATCCTTTTCGAAGCCGGGGAATACGCCCGGATGAGCGAACTGTTGGGCGATTGGTTGGGCAACGCTTCGGCTCCCGACCCGGGGATGAGCATCCTTTACGCGCTTGCGTTGGCAAAGCGCAACGTGGAAGGGCTGATGACTTTCGGAAGGACTTTGGCGCACAAGCCGGGCACGCCGCCGGCCCTTCTTCCTGTGGCCTATGTCACCAGCACCCGGGCTGAGGACGTGGTCGGCGAGCTGAGGGTGAGCAGCGAACTGATGACCCCTCTGCTCGAGCTGAGCAAGCGGTCGCCGGAAGTCGGGCTTGATTTCGCCCTTCTCCTGGAGACACAGGGCTTTGCCAAACAGGCCTTCCAGTGGGTGACGGAGATCGCTTCCGAGACGGATGTGGGCCCGCGGTTCTACAGGGGTATGGCGCGGTTGGCCAGGATGGCCAAGGATGAGCATTATTACTGTCTGGCCGCCCGGAAGGGGTACGAGATGGCTCCATGGCGCGTGGACATGGAAACGGCTTATTTGGACTCGCTTTTGTTGACCGGGGAAGCTCCTGAGCGCGCGGCGGAGTTGGCCAACGAGTTGTCCCAGGTGCAGGCGCAGGACGATGTGGTGGAGCTGCTTTACGCCTGGGCGTTGTTGCAGGCAGGGCGTGTGGAGGAAAGCAAAGCTGCGCTCAAGATGGTTCGTCCGGACCAGTTGGACGCTGCGCGTCGTGTGGACCTCCGGCTTGTTCAGTTGGAGTTGGCGTGGCGGAGCGGAGACAAGCAGGCGGCGCGGCGGATTTTGGCGAAAGGCTTCCCGAGAGAAGCTCTTTTCCCCAGCCAGCGCAGACGACTGGACTCGATCGCGGAGAAGCTTTCGGAGAACCTTTGAGGAGACGGTGAACAGACTGGAGAAACTGCGGCCCCGGGACTTGGTTCGGCTCTGGGCCGTGTGCCTTAGTTTCGCGGCGGTTGTAGGCGCAGAGCCGGGCGGCGGCGTCTCGGTTTCCGGGGGGCGCGAATTCGGCGTCGTTCTTACCGGGGGGGAGTTGCTTCGCGGCGTGTATCGGGACAGCCACTTGCAATTTCTGACTCGCGTCCTCCAACCTCTCGGCTTCCGATGCGCGCGGGCCGTTTGCGTGGATGATGATCCGGATGAAATTGCTGCGGGACTCCGGTTTGCGGGTCGAGGAGTTCCCTTGGCGATAGTCACCGGCGGGCTTGGCCCTACGGATGACGATATGACACGGCGAGCCCTGGAAGCGGCCACCGGCGTGCGCCTCCGTTTCGATAAGGAGCTGGCGGATCGGTTGGCCGCGCGCTGCGGCGTTCCCCCGGAAAAGCTGCCGCCTCATTTGCGTCGTCAGGCGCTGGTTCCTACCAGAGGCGGATGGCTCCCGAACCCCCGCGGCTCGGCGGTCGGGTTGGTCTTCGATCTGGGCAAGCAGTTGGTCGTGGCGTTGCCTGGGCCGCCCTCCGAGTTGCGTCCGATGGCGAGCAGTTTTTTGACGCCGTTGCTGAGACGCCGTTTTGGAGTGGGGCCGGAAGAGGCGCGGCTTCGTTGTCGTTTCGCCGGGATTCGGGAGTCGGCTCTCGACGCCGCGATCCATTCCCGCCTCAAACTGCCGCGGAAAGTTCGGATTTCCTCCTTGTTTGCTCGGGGGCGGGTGGATGTGACCTTTTACTTGCCGGGAAACGATCCGGAAGCGGAGCGTAAATTGGCCGAGCTTCGCAAGGGGATTGAGGACGCTCTGGGACCCTATCTTTATGCGGTCGGCGAAGATTCGCTGGAGGAAGTCCTTCTGAAGCGGATTGCCCGGAAGGGAGGCGTTCTTTCCACGGTGGAAGGGACCGCCTCCGGGGCGCTGGGCGCGGCCCTTCACAGTGCGGGAGCTTTTCGGGAAGCCATCGGCCCCTCGCTGGTTTTGGTCGAGGATCCCGCTTTGCGGGGCCGGGAATCGCTGCGGGGGAGCCGCCTTGCAGCTTGGGCGAAAGCGCGGCTTCGGGCGTGCGGCGGGCCGGCCCCTGCCTCGAAGCGATGGACGCTGGTTATCGGGTGGCCCGCCGAAAAGGAGTCCAACGAGGTTCGGATTCCAGCGGCGCTGATTGCGCCGGGCGGCGCGGTTCACTCGGGGGAATTGACTGTTCGCCCGGGCGAGTTGAACGACGCGGATTGGCTTGTCTCCAAGGCGTTGCTTTGGGCCCTGAACGTCCTCCGGAACAAACCTTGCCCGGAAAACGAAGCAGGACCGTAAAGGCGTTGAGCTTCTTTCTCCTAGGATGAAGCAGCCATGGAAGCCGGATCCTTGGAGAGAAGCATGGTGGAGCCGAGGGGGATCGAACCCCTGACCTTCGCATTGCGAACGCGACGCTCTACCAACTGAGCTACGACCCCACCGCCGAAGCAGCTCCCGGTTTGGGAGCGAGCACGAAGATAATCGACCGGGCCGGGAGCGCAAGGAAAAAGAAACGTCTTTGGGCTTTCTCCAGCGGGGACTTTGAGAAACATTCATCCCGATCATGGGCGGAACCGTAGCCATCGTGGGGCGGCCGAATGTGGGCAAATCGGCCTTGTTCAACCGGATCGTAGGCCGGCGCATCGCTATTGTCCACGACCAGCCGGGCGTGACCCGCGATCGAATCAGCGCCGAGGCCGAATGGCGGGGCGCGTCGTTCACCCTGGTGGACACTGGGGGCATCGGCCTAAGGCCCGGGGAAAAGAGCCAAGACGCCATCCAGCAAGCGACTGCGGCCCAGGCGGATTTAGCCGTCGCCTCTTCCGATCTTATCCTTCTGGTGACCGACGCCAAAAGCGGCCCTGCGCCTCTGGACGAGGAGATTGCGGCGCGCCTCAGGCAAAGCGGCAAGCCTGTGGTGGTGGCAATGAACAAAGCCGACACCCCGGCGCGTGACGAAGCGGCGATCGACTTT
>JAGHDA010000449.1 GCA_021160185.1 Verrucomicrobiota bacterium | reverse complement strand
GGGTGTACGCGGTGAGCGCCGTTTCGGGATTGACCGACGTGGACGCCATCACGCTGTCGGCGGCGGAGATGTTCGGCAAGGGGAGAATCGCGGCGGACATTGCCTGGCGGGCGATCCTGGTCGCGGCGGCCGCCAACGCGCTCTTCAAGTGGGCCGTGTGCGGCGCGATGGGCGGGCGGCGGTTGTTTTTCAAGATGGGCGTTTACTTCGGCGTTTATGCGTTGCTGGCGGGCGCGCTCGCGGCGGCGTGGTAGGGGCCGGCGCGGGCGGAGGCGATTGGAGAGGCCATGCGAATCATCGGCGGTCAAGCAGCCGGGCGGTTGTTGAAAGTCCCCAAAGGGTTGGCGGTGCGCCCCACGCCGGACCTCGTGCGGCAGGCGATTTTCAACAGCCTGGGAGACGCCGTGGCGGAGGCGCGAGTGTTGGAGCTGTTTGCCGGATCGGGCGCGTTGGGTTTGGAATGCCTCAGCCGGGGGGCGGCTGAGGTGACGGCGGTGGAGAAGCACCCGAGGCACGCGGCCTGGATCCGCGCCAACCTGGAGGCGTCCGGGTTGCCGTCGGAGCGGTTTTCCCTGCGGCGGCAGGACGCGTTTGCGGCGCTGCGCGCCCTGCTGGAAGCGGGGCGCCGGTTCGAATTGATCATGGCGGACCCGCCCTTCGGCGAGAAGACGCGCGGGGGGCCGTCGTGTTCTTTTTCCCAAAAGCTGTTGGAGGATCCCGCGCTTCCGGAGCTGTTGGCTCCGGGCGGACTCTTCGTGCTCGGCCACGCCGCCAGGGATGAGGTTCGGCTCCCGGAACGGTGGCGGGAGCGGCGCGCCTTGCGGCACGGCGATTCGGTGTTTCGCATCCTGGCGGCGGCGGCCGGGTGAATCTACCGCGACTCGGCGCCTTTGGCGGCCCGGCGATCGAAGCGGCTGCACCAGCCGCCGGTTTCCGGGTCATTAAAGATGCGGGCCACGGTGCGGAGGAGAAGGCCCTTGAGGTTGGGGTTTTCCAGATCGCGAAGGGCGAGGATTGCTTCCTCCTTGTAGGTTTCCAGGAGCCGCCTGGCTTGCGGCTCCGCTTCCAGGCGTTCGGCCAGCTCGCGCATTTGAGGGAGGAACGCCGCCCGTTGCTTTGCCGGCGCGCGCCAGCAAGCCTCGATGGCGCGCCTCTGCGCCGCGTCGGCGCGCTCCCAGAGGATTGCCGCTATCAGGCCGGGCCGGGCGCCGGCAAGGTCCGAGTCAGCCGCGCCGGCGGCGAAGTCTTCCAGGTCGTCGCGGATTTGGTAAGCGATGCCCAGGGCTTCGGAGTAGCGTCGGAGCGTGGCGGTGACGGCGGCTTCCTCCTTGAGTCCGGCGGCCAGCGCGCCGAGCCGCAGGGCGGCCTCGAAGGCGGGGGCCGTTTTGCTTCGGAAAATTTCGAGGGCTTCCCTGCTGGTCAACGGCCGAGGCCGCGCCGCCCACTCAAGGTCCGCTCCTTGGCCGCGGCAGAGCCGCCGGTGCGCGCAAGCGGCGGCCTGGAGCATGGCGAGCCGTTGTTCCTGGCGGAGCGGCGCTTCGGCAAGGAGACGGTAGCCTTCGCCGATGAGCAGGTCGCCCGCGTTGAGAGCGGATGGCACGCCCTGTTCGACGTGGAACGTCTTGCGGCCGTAGCGGCTTTCGTCGCCGTCTTCGATGTCGTCGTGGATGAGCGAGGCTTTGTGGAAGCATTCGATCGCCACGGCGATCGGGCGCACGCTTTCGGGCGGCGGCGCTTCCGGATTTTCAGAGAGCGCCTGGCGGACGGCCGTCAGCAGGAACGGACGCCATCGCTTGCCTTCTCTCAGGAGCCATTCCCGCGCGAGGCGTTCGGCCTGCCCTTGCGGAGGCCCCATGACGGCCTCGAGGGTTTCCGGAGCGAACCAAGAGCGCACGCGCTTCTTGAGCGCCGGAAGGTCCATGCGCCAGGTGCGGTCCTCGCTGGTGAGCTCCAGATAGTCCCATACCCAGTCCAGGTCCACCGTGGTGTTGGCGCAATCTTCCTGGAGCAGCGGGATGGCCACGCCGGGGATGGCCGCCGATTCCAGGTAGGGAAAGGCCTTTTCGAGCACGTTGAGGCAGCTTACCCCGACTACAGCGTCGATCTTGCCCGATTCCAGAAGGCTGGTGACGACTTGAGTGCCTTCAGCGACCAGCACCGCGTAGCCGAGCCGTTCCGCCTCGGCCTGGAGGTCCTGGATGGGGCAGAGGCCGCATTGCTTGCACAGGAGGCCGAACTCATCGATCGGCGCGGGGCATTTGCCTTCGGGGCGGAGGCACTTGGGCAGGAGCAACAACCGGCGCTCAAAAGGAATGCCGGCCAAGGTTTCCCGCCACAGTTCGTTGTGGAGGACGACGGCGGCGAAGTCCCTGTAGGCCGGGCTTTGGCCTGCGAGTTGAAGCACACGTTCAGCGCAGGCCATCAGCTCCGGCAAGGGCAAGGGCGGGGAAGGGCAAAACTCGGCCGCGTAGCGCCGCGCTTGGAGCAGAATCCGCGTCCTGTCCTGAGGCGTGGGCGGAATGCGCGGGCCGGGCGGACGCGTCCGGAACTGAACGACGCGCTTCGGGATGCGAAGGGCGGGCTTCGCGGTCTCTTCCTGTTGACGGGCGGGCATGGAGGCCTCGGTGCTCATGGCAGGCTTCATCCGCCGCAACGGGCTGGAGGGGCGGCTTCCCGGGCCGCCGGCTCCTTCTCCAATTGCCGCGCCAGTTCCAGGGCGCGGGCTTCCTCTTCGTGGGCCACGCCGCGGTAGGCGCCGCAGTCGTGAAAGAGGAGGCGCTTGATCCAGCGGTAGGCCCAATGCTTTTCGGGAATTTCCCTGCCCGGAAGCCACTGGCTGAATCGCGGCGTCATCCGGGCCAGTTCAGCCTTGGCCTTGCCGCGGAGAGTGGCGTCCCTGGCGCCGAATTCCTCGGCCAGCGCGGCGACCAGCTCGGGGCGCTCCAGAAGCACGCAGCCGCGCGTGGTCCGGGCCGCCGCCTCGCGGAAAGCGGCCAGGAAGCGGGACTCGACCAGGAGGCGGCGCAGCCCCCGCGGATCGTCGATCCAATCCGCCGCAAATTGGATCACCGGGCAGGGCTCGACGCCGCCGGAGGGGTTGATGTGGTGGCTGACGCCGGTGACCATCGGACAGAGGGAGCGCCCGGCGTGGTCGTAGTAAGGATCGACGATGATGATCGGTTTGCGGGAGCGCATCTCCACGATGAACCGCCGCATGAAGAGCAGTTGCGAAGGGCGCAACGCAAGTTCCGGCGCAGGCCGCGGGCCCGCCGGTCGGTAGCCGTGGTACCAGACATAGTGGACCCCCAGTTCGATCAACCGGTCCAGCCACGCTTCCCGGCAGACCGTGCGGATGTTGCCGGCGCATACGCTGGTGGCCACGCCGACGACCAGCCCGGCCTCAATGCAACGGCGCAGGCCGCGCATGGATTTGCTGAACACGTTCCGGCCGCCGCGGCGGCCGGAACGTGTTCAGCAAATCCATGCGCGGCCTGCGCCGTTGC
>JAGHDA010000072.1 GCA_021160185.1 Verrucomicrobiota bacterium | reverse complement strand
GGCTGGTTTTGCCCCCCAAATGGATCACCGGCTCATGCACGGCCACAGCGCCGGGCCGGCTCGGGCGGGAAGCGAGAGTTTGCGCCAACTTGGTCGAGAGCCAACGGGTGAGCGATCGCTCTTCTTCCCCGCCTATAATCAGCCAACGACACGGGCGTTGCTTGTGAACGAGCGCGGCGGTTTCCAAGAACCGGTCCGGAAACCACTGCTTGGCCTCCCCGTACGCCGCGCCCGGATGAAGGGCGACCCAAGGCGGCTCGGGCTCGAGCGGGAGGTTCAGTTTCCGAAGCGCCGCTCGGACTTGTCCTTCGCTCAGGGTCAATCGCGGCGGCGCAGGCTTCACGTCGGCTCCCAAAGCGGCCGCAAGACGGAGATACTGGAACACGTGGTGCGCCCCGCTCGGCGGCTTGGCGCGCCGGTTCGGGCTTTTGGCGTTCTGAACCAGTTCCGCCGCCTGTTTCTCCGAAAGCGGGCGGGTAGGGAACCAGTCCGGTCCCCGCTCCACCGGATGAGTCAAAAGCGTCCGCCGCCACTGCCCGGCGTAGCCCACCCGCATCGGCGCGCGCGCCCACCAAAGCTCCAAGGCGGACCGGAAGGAGTTGGGAAACAAGATGCCCAGGTCGTAGCCGCGGCTTCGGAGGGCTTGTCCTGTCTTCCGCGGCGAGGCCTTGGGATCGAGCCTCACGACGCTCGCCACGGCCGGATGTTGTTCCCACAACACAGCCAGGTTCTGCGGGGCAAGCGCGTCGATTCTCGCCCGCGGAAAGGCCCGTTGAAGGGCTTCCACGGCGGGAAAGCTCATCACCGCGTCGCCCAGCCAGTTGGGCGAGCGGACGAGAATGCGCAGCAACGCTTTGCCTGAATCTCCGGGCGGCATGTTCGGCTCGTCTCCCAATCTTTTTCTGCGCTTCACGCGTGTTTGCCTGGGCGCGCGGCTCGGCGTTCGCCCGCACCTTGCGCCGAAAGGCCCAGTATGGGGCGCCCGAACTGGAAACGCCACCCTCTTCCGCGCGGGGCGCTCCCGCGCGGCCGGGAGGGCTGCGCCTGATTTTGATCCGCCTCCTTGCCTCGGCAGCTACGAGTTGGGGGGCGGCCGCCGAGGCGGCGGGCGGATCTTTCCCGTAACTGCCGAGGCGACAAGACGGAGCGGGCTTTGGGGAAAAAGACGGACGGCGGTGAGTCGGCGCGCTGGCGACGGCTTTTCAATCAGTTGGGGTTGGCTTATCCTTTGGAGCGAAGAGCGCGGGGAGCGGCCTCGCGCGGTTTTGTGGAGGGCCGAGATGGCGAAGCCAGAGTTGAACCGAATCGCGCTCGGATTCCGGCGCGGGGTTGGAGTCATCCGGAGAGGCCGGGCATTGTGGGGCGCGCTGGCCCTAGGCCTGGCCGTTTCAGGCTGCTCGATCAAACGCTACGCGGCCCGACAAGTCGCCGCCGGCATGGGCGGAGAGGGAAACGTCTTCGCTTCGGACGACGATCCGGAGCTGGTGAGGGAAGCGCTGCCTTTCGCTCTGAAGCTTCTGGAAAGCCTTGTCCAAATCGATCCGGAAGCGGACCGGACGCAATTGGCGGCCTGCTCCGGCTTTGCGCAGTACGCTTACGCCTTTGTGCAGCAGGAGGCCGACGAGCTGGAGACGACCAATTTCGAGGCGGCCGAAGCGCTCCGCCGGCGCGCCCGCCGCCTGTACCTGCGGGCCAAGGGATATGGGCTTCGCGGGCTGGAGCTGCGTCACCCGGGCTTTGCGGAACGGCTGGCGAGCGAACCTGAGGCGGCGGTCCGGGCCTTGGGCGAGGAGGACGTCCCGTTCGCCTATTTGACCGCTCTTTCCTGGGCCGCGGCTGTTTCGCTGGCCAAGGATGACCCGCGTCTGATCGGCGAGCTGCCGCAGGCCGAGGCGTTGATCGACCGCGCCCTGGAGCTGGATGAAACATGGGGGCGGGGGGCGCTCCACACGTTCATGATTCAGCTTGCGATGGCGCAGCCGGGGCCGGAGGAACAGCGCGTAGCGGAGGCGAGAAAGCATTTCCTCCGCGCCGCGCTCCTCTCCAAGGGCCTGGACGCCTCGCCTTATGTGGCGTTCGCCGAAGCGGTCGCCGTGCAGGAACAGGATCTGGAGCTGTTCCGCAGCCTGCTCCGTCAAGCGCTGGCGATTGACCCGGATCTTCATCCCTCGAACCGCTTGTTGAACCTGGTTATGCAACGGCGCGCGCGGTGGCTCTTGGCGCGAACCGACGAACTTTTTCTGATCCTCGACAAGACCGTTCCCTGAAGCCATGGTGAGTGGTATGAGGAGGAATCGAGGCGCTTTCGCTCCGCTCAAGTGGCTGGCGTTGGGCTGTATTCTGGGAGGGTTGGCCGCGCCCCGACCGGCGCGGGCCGCCGTTCGCATCAAGCTCGCCACTCTGGCTCAAACGGGCACCAGTTTTCATAAAAGCCTGCTCAAACTACGGGATGAATGGCGGCGGCTTTCCAACGGTTCGGTTCAGTTGATTATCTATCCCGATGGCAAGCTCGGCGGCGAGGCCAAGACGGTGGCCTTGATGCGCCTGAACGCGATTCAGGCTTCGATGCTCACCGCCGTGGGCCTGACTGAAATCGAGAAGGGCGTCGAGGGGTTGCAGAGTTTCCCGATGGGATTTCGGGATCTGGAGGAAGTGGATTACGTGGGCGAGCGCCTCCGGCCCCTGCTTGAAAAGCGGATCGAAGCCAAAGGATTCACGGTGCTTTTTTGGTCGGACACCGGGTGGGTGCGCTTTTTCACCACTAAGCCGATCCGCCTGCCTGAAGAGCTCAAGCGGCTCAAGCTCTTCACCTGGGCGGGCGATCCGAAAACGGTCCAGCTCTACAAGATGCACGGGTTCAACGCGATTCCCCTGGAGACGGCCGACATTGTGACCGCCTTGGAAACCGGCATGATCGAGGCTGTGCCTGTGCCGCCCATCTTCGCGCTGGCCAGCCAGCTTGACCGCAAGGCCAAGTACATGTTGGACCTGAACTGGGCACCGCTGGTGGGCGCGCTGGTGGTGCGCGAATCCGCGTGGCGGCGCATCCCTACCGGCTTGCGGCCCAAGCTGCGGGAAGCCGCCGAGCGGATCGGCCGAGAGATCAAGATCCAGGCGCGCAAAGAGTCCGAGGAGGCGGTGCGCGCGATGGAACGGCGCGGGTTGACGGTGATCCGCCTGCCCGAGCCGATTGTGGAGCAGTGGCGGCGCGAAGCGCAGAAGGTATATCCGGAAATCCGCGGGCGCATCGTGCCGGCGGATATTTTCGATGAGGCGATGCGCCTGCTTCGCGAACGGCGGCGCGGGCAAGCCGCCTCTCCCGTGTCGTGAGCGGCCCTCTTCCAGACGCAGAACACTCCGCGCCGGCGCGGCCTGCGGCGGCGCGTTTTGCGCGCGGGATTGAAAACGGTCTGCTTGCCGGCGCGCTGTTTGTGATGATGGCGTTGCCGGCGGCGGAAATGGTTCTCCGGAAGGCGTTTCACACCGGGCTGGCCGGCTCGACGACGATCGTGCAGCACCTGGTTTTGGTGGTGGCGATGTTGGGCGGGGCGGCGGCGGCGCGGGACGATCGGCTGCTGGCGCTCTCCACGCTTACTTACTACGCCAAAGGCCGATGGGCCGCCGCGGGTCGCGCGCTTAGCTATGGGGCGGGGGCGTTGGTGAGCCTCTTTCTTTGTCTGGCCGCCTGGCAGTACGTCCAGGCTATGCGACCGTTGGGCAAGGAGCTGGCTCTTGGCATTCCGGTGTGGGCTGTGCAGCTCGTGATGCCGGCGGGCTTTGGGCTGATTGCTCTGCGCTTGGTCTGGCGCGCCGGCTCTTCCTGGCTCGTCCGAGCGCTTGTGGCCGGATTGGCGGCGGCGGCCGCGGTGGCGCTGGCGCGTTTCGCGCCGGAGGATCCCAGCGGGCTGCGCTGGCCCTTGCTGGCCGCGCTGCTGGGGCTGACGGCGTTGGGCGCGCCGATCTTCGCCGCCATCGGCGGCGCCGCCCTGATTCTTCTTTGGACCCAAGGCGAGCCGATCGCCTCAATCCCTCTCAACCATTCCTCGCTGACCACCAATCCAACCCTCCCGGCGATCCCGCTGTTCACCTTGGCGGGATATTTCCTCGCCCAGGGAGGAGCCTCGCGACGTCTGGTGCGTCTTTTCCAGGCCTGGTTCGGCTGGTTTCGAGGCGGTCCGGCTGTGGCCACCGTGCTGGTGTGCGCGTTTTTCACCTCTTTCACCGGGGCGTCAGGCGTGACCATTCTGGCCTTGGGGGGCTTGCTTTTCCCGGTGCTTACCGCGGCCGGATATGCGGAAGCGACCGCTTTGGGACTGCTGACCGCCGCCGGGTCGTTGGGGTTGCTTTTCCCGCCCTGTCTGCCGCCGATCCTCTACTCGATTGTGGCCGGAGGAACGGCGGAAACAAGCGTCCGCATGGAGGAGATGTTCCAAGGCGGCCTGTTGCCCGGCTTGTTGATGATGGCCATGGTGTGCCTTTACGGCGTGTGGAAAGCGCCTCCTACGGAGGGCCGGCCCCGTTTCCGCCTGGGCGAAGCCTGGGGGGCGTTCTGGGAAGCGAAGTGGGAACTGCTCATTCCAGCGGTGGCGTTGGGGGCGTTGTTCGGCGGCTTCGCCACGCCGGTGGAAGCGGCGGCTCTGACCGCGGCGTATGCCTCGTTTGTAGAAGTGGTTGTTTATCGAGACGTTCATCCTTGGCGGGAAGCGCCGGCGGCGGCGGTCGAGTGCGGCAAATTGGTCGGGGGCGTGCTCCTGATCCTGGGCGTAGCACTTGGGTTCACCTATTTCCTGATCGACGTCGGCGCGCCCGACGCGGCGGTCGCCTGGGCCACACGCTCGGTCCATTCGCGCGTGGCGTTCCTCCTGGCGGTCAATCTGCTTCTCCTCGTGGTGGGGTGCTTGATGGATATCTACTCGGCGATCGTGGTGGTCACGCCGTTGCTTGCGCCGGTGGCCCGCGCCTTCGGGATCGACATGGTGCATCTGGGGGTCATCTTCCTGACCAACCTGGAGCTGGGCTACCTGACCCCGCCGGTGGGGATGAACCTTTTCCTGGCTTCTTACCGGTTCGAAAAATCCATGCCCACAATCATCCGCGCCGTATTGCCGCTGCTGGGCGTGATGGCCGTGGGCGTGCTTGTCGTGACTTACGTTCCGGCATTGACGACCTTTCTGCCTCGGCTTCTGCGCGGCGGCGGGCCATAAGCCTTCTTTCCGATCTCAACCGAGACGGGAAACCGGTTGCCCGCAGGCCGGCCGCCGCAGATGCGGGGGCTTTTTCTCAAGCGGCTAAGGCGCGATTGATTCGGGAGATGGTGTCGTCCACTTCCTCGGGCTTGAGCATGCCTATCGTCATGGCGTCTACCAGCCGCTCGCGGATTACAAACCGGATCGAGGCGTCCTTCTCTTCCGGCTTGGTGAGCGTGCCTTCGCCGAAGATTTTCATGCCCACCACCGCTTTGCCGTTGGCGCGCGCTTCCTTCAGGACTCGAGCCACGGCGGCGGCGGTGTTGTCGCACTTGAATTTCGCGCCGCCTTTGTGGTTGATCCTGGCCATGATCACATCAATCCACGGATGGCGGGCGGCGAGTTGAAGGGCTTTGAAGTCGTGGCAGGAAATGCCTACCGCTCGCACCGCCCCTTGCTCCTTGAGTTCGGAGAGTTCGTCGCGGATGCGCTTATACTCTTCGGGCCAACGGTCGTTCGTCACGCAATGGATGAGGCAGATGTCCAGATAATCCACGCCCAGCTCTTTGCGGAAGCGGTTCACCTCCGCCTTCGCGCCGCCGGATGGAGTGTTCCAGCTCGCCTTCCGCGGCCAGATCTTGGAAAGCAGGACGAGCTTTTCCCGAGGAATGCCCTTGATGACATCGCGCACGAAAGGATGGGAGCCGTACAGGTCGGCCATGTCGATGAAGCTGATCCCTCGGTCTAGGCCGTGCCGTAGAAGCCGGTCAAAAGCCTGTTTGCCCATGCGCGTTTGGGCTGAGGAGTGGTTGTAGCCTTTGAAGCCGGTGCCTTGGGCAAGGAAACTGGGGCGGATGGAAGTCTTCCCCAGTTTGACCCTCGCCGTCGCTTTGGGAGGGAGCGGCTTGTCGCTCACATCAATCTCCGCGCTCAAACACGCCGGGCCTACGGCCGCCAATCCCGCTCCAGCCAGCGCGCGGCGCAAGAACTCCCGCCTGCTTTGATTCATGTCGCCGTTCATGTTGTGGGTTTCCTTTTTGGTTTCCTCTTGTTCTCGGCAAGGTACCGTGCGCCCACTGTTCGGCAAACCCAAAGTGGAGGGCCGCCCCGATGCAGGAGGAGCGAGGTTTCTTTTCTCATGCCGGAGATTGCGCGCAAGTAAGCGGCGTCGGAACGACTTGCGAGCCCAACGCGACGGCAAGAAGCTGCGCCTCCAGGCAGACTCCCAACGCGGCGGCTCCGCGGTCGATGGCTTCTCGGAGAAAGCGCTTTTCTTCCCGAAGACAAGGAAAGGTTTCCTCGTCGTGGACGCTCATCGGACCGCCCATGGCGATCGCCGGATCGACCTCCTTCGGGTCGGGAAGGTCAGGCGCTTTGTAGAAAAAGGCGCGGCGGACGAACGCCCCGCGTTTGCGAAGCCAGGGAGCGATACTTCCCGGCCCTTCGAACGGCGCGTGTTGGAGCACAAGGACGTTCATTTCGCGCGAGGGGAAACGCCAGGGCGGTTCGCCGCAGCGCGTTTTTTCCGACGCAGCATCTCGAAGGCGAAGTGATCCAGGAGAGCGGGATCGAGCGGGTCGCCCTGGACCGAAAGCGGCAATATCGGCAGGCTGTGTTCGCGGGCCAGGTGGTGGAGCTGGGCTTCGGCGATTTTGTTCGGCATGCACTCCAGGGGGCCCACCACGACCGCGCCGTCGATGCGGCCCGCGAGGAATTCCGCGAGGGGCGTTCCGATGGTGAGGACGGCTTCGCCTTCCATTTCCGGGCGGAGATAGGGCGCAGCGCGGCG
>JAGHDA010000430.1 GCA_021160185.1 Verrucomicrobiota bacterium | reverse complement strand
GCGGGACTACTTCAAGACCGACGTGCCGGGCACGCTGGCGAAGGTGCGCGAAATGGGGTTTCGGTTTGTGGAGCTCGCCGGGACTTACGGCCTTTCGCCGGAGAAATTCAGCGCGCTCCTCAAAGAGAACGGCCTTCGAGCCGTGGCGGGGCATTTCCCCTATGAGCGGTTCCAGAATGATCCGGAAGGCGTGGCCAAAGAAGCCAAGGCTCTGGGCCTGCGCTACGTCGGCTGCGCGTGGATTCCCCATCGGGGAGATTTTGACGAGGCCGAATGCCGGGAAGCCGTGAAAACGTTCAACCGCGCCGGCCGACTCCTGGCCGCGCAGGGGCTTCGCTTCTACTACCACAACCACGGCTACGAGTTTCAGCCTTACGGAGACGAGACCCTGATGGATCTCCTCATTAAGGAGACCTCTCCCCGATTCGTTTCGTTCCAGATGGATCTGCTATGGACCGTCTTCCCGGGACAGGATCCCGCGTTTTGGCTGAAGAAGTATCCGAGACGGTGGCGGCTGATGCACCTCAAGGATCTGCGCAAGGGAGTGAAGGGCGACCTTTCCGGCTCCACCGACACGCGCAACGACGTGGCCCTCGGCACAGGGCAGGTGGACCTGCCCGCCGTGCTGCGGACCGCTCGCAAGACCGGCGTGCGTTGGTTCTTCATCGAGGACGAGTCGCCTGACGCCCTCAAGCAGATTCCGGTGAGCGTCAAATTCCTTCAGAGCTTCAAGTGGTGAACGCGGTGGACGGGTTTTTGGAAAGACTATGAGGCTTATGAACGGAATCTTTCTCCGGCGCGCGGCCTTCTCCCTTTGCGCCGCCGGCTGCTTGGCGACGGGGAGCGGGATCGCGCTTCAAGCGGCGGAGCCGCCGATGGTGTGCGTGTTCATCTCGGCCAAGCAAAAAAAAGTGGCCGACGGGGTTCTCGACGCCCAGAAGATCGTCAACGACTTTTGGCAAATCATGGTCAACCGCGGCGCTGTGACCAGCGCGGGGATCGTGTTCCCCACCCCGGTCCAGCTCGCCACCCAAGACGTCCTGGTGTGGTACGGGGACAAGCTGATTCCATCCGATTCGCTTCGTCGTGATTTCCTGCGCTCGTTCTTCCTTCGCGGCGGCGGTCTGGTGATTGTCCACAACGCCGTCCAGGATCCCGGCCTGAAAGAGATCAAGGAATGGACCGGGACCCCTTGGCAAGCGAAGACAAGCGCCTGGGTCCAGGGCAAGATCCGCGTCGAGCGGCTGGATCCGAAGCATCCTATCACTTGCGGCGTCAAGCCGTTCACGGCGGACGACGCGGCGGCCGTGGGACTGGAGCTGGACGCCGCGTGTCGGCCGCTTGCCTGGGGGCGGCTTGAGGACGGGAAGGAGGTCCCCGTGCTTTGGACGCGCGAGCGCATGGAGCAGCGCACCGTCGTCTTTACCCTGGGGCGGCGTTACGCCACCTGGGAGCAGCCGCAGGTCCAGGAGATGCTCGCCCGCGCGATCGCGTGGGCCGCGCACAAGCCGGTGGATTTCCTCTTGTTTTCCGAGGAGAAGGCCCGCCTGAAAGCCGCGGCGTCCCCCGAAAAGGCCGGAGGCTCAGCGGACGCCAAGAAGGCTTCCGCTGCTGCGGCTCAGGGCGGCAAATGATTGGAGGGCCGCCTGGGCTTGAGGGCGCGGGCTTCAAGCGCCCGGGCGGAAGGGGTTGGTCGAGGAACGCGACGCAGGCGGCGAGGAGCCTGCGCTTGTCCGGTCCGGCCGGGCGACCGCGGCGCGCGCCAACTCGACCTTGAGCCGGCGGAGCCATTCCCGCTGTTTCGGAAAGAGCAGGGTTTCGTCGACGATTTCGAGCGCCTTCAGCGCGTCCGCCGGCTTCCCTTCAGCGCGGAGGAGCAAGCAGGCTGCCATCGCGTAGGTGTTCCACAGCTCTGCGGCGTCGGCTGGGGGCGGTTGCTTGAGCAAGGGCCGGATTTCTTTCGCGCGTCCCATAAGCGCCAGAGCGAGCGCGCGGTCCAACTTGCCGAGGTAAGAGTCGTGCGCGTCGATTCTGTACTCGAGCGTCAGGCGGTCCGCTTCGGTCAGGTTCGTCCGGGCGATCATGAGGGCCGCCGCGTAGTTGAGTTTGCGGTCCGGATTTTCCGGGTCGGTTTCGAGGGCTTTCTTCGCCGCCCGGAGCAGGTCCGCCTCCGATTGGCGCAGGAGAAAGCGCGCCTCGAAAAGAAGCCCCCAGTAATCAGAATTATCCTGAAACTCAGGTTCCTGTTTTTGAAGAAGAGCGGCCGCGGCGTCCGGATAACCCAGCTTGAGAATTTCCCTGGCGACTTCCAGGGCTCTCTTCGGGTCGGGCAGCTTTGTGTCGGAGAGCTCCAAGAAAAGGACTCGGGCTTCGTTGGTTGCCCCGGCGTAGTGGTCCGCCTCTCCTTCGACGAAGGCGGCCAACCCTGCCAGGTCGGGTTGGGTTTCGGAGCGGAGGCGAATGGCGTTGCCGATTTTCCGCAGTCTTTGCCAGTCCTTGGCGGAGCTTGCCAACCCGGCGTAGAGCGACCAGTAGTTGAAGGCCAGGGAGGCGCTCAGCCTGCCTTGAAGCTCGGTTCGCTTCTCCAAGAGGCGAATGCCCGCTTCGGTCTCTCCCATTGCCGCCAGCGCGGCCGCCGCCTTCATCAGGATTTCAGCGTTCTTGTAGTCCAGCTTCAGGAGCGTGTCTCTGGCTTCCTCCTTGCGTCCCGCCTCGGCCAGCATCTTGGAGTAGGGGAGATAATCGGCAGGCTCGTCCATCTTATATTCCTTGAGCTTGTCAAGAAACCGACGGTAGCGGGAAAGCTCCTGCCGCTTTGCGAAGACTTGGAGAAGCGCTTCCTTGGCAAACCATCGCTTGACGGGGTCCGCCAAGGCGTTCATGAGCCGCTCCATGTAAGCGTCGCGCTCTTCGATCGGGCCCCAACCCGCGCGCCACGCCGTCCACCAGGCTTCCAATTGGGGGTCGCCTCTGACTTCGTTTTCGGTGACAAGCCGCCACCATTTCCCAGCTTCCTCGTACCGCCCTTTCAAGAGAAGGGCCTTGGCGTAAAGGGCGGCGTGTTCCCCTTTCAGCTCGGGCGAGTTCAGAAATTGAAGCGTTCGGTCTGCGGCGTTGAACCGGTCGTAAATCCGGATCGCCAGTTTCAGGTCGGCCTGATTAGTCCCGGTGAGGGCCAGAAGCCAGTCGGCCAGATCCACCACGGCGCCCGGCTTGCCAGGACGGAAGAAGGGCCCGTTCAGGACGCAGCGCAGCAGCCCTCGGACAGCCTTGGGGGATCCCGGGTTGTTGGCGAAGGCGATCGACCACGCCCCGAACGCTTCGGCCTCGCGCCCTTCGGCCTCGGCGCGGTGCGCGGTGCGACAAAGCATCTCCGTTTGAATCATGTCCACGATGCTGATCCGTTTCGAATAGGGGTCGCCTGGAGAGGCGGTCGGCCACACTTTGGCGAGGAGGATCGCCGGAAGAACGCTTAACGCGAGCGCCAGGGCGATCGCGGCGGCCCAGAACGGATGAGCGAAGACCCATCGCGCCGGCCGGAAGCGCAGGAGGCGGGCTTTGATCGACTCCCGCGGCATGGCCGCGCTGAGCAAGCTCGACTTCCGCGGCGGCGGCGCCCAAGCCTTCGCGGGCCGCCGGCGCTTTTCATGCGAGCCAGGGCTTTCTTCCGACATCCCGGCTATTATCGGCGGGAGATTCCGTTTTCGCAAGGCGACTCAGTCCGCGGATGAGGCTCCTGGAAGCGGCCGCCTCCTTGCCCCGACCCGGAGCCGTCGACGTGAGGGACGGCGGGCAGAAGCCGCTTAGCGGGTAGGCGGCCGCGTGGTTTTTTTTCCTCAGCCCCCGATCCGCCTCGTTGCCTCGGCGACTCTGTGCGGGACCGCCCCGGGCGGGCATGGAGTCGTTTCGGAACCCTGGCGGCCGAGCCTTGGCCGGGGGAAGCCGATGCGGTACTCTGATGGACGCGACAACGACCCAAGACGAAAGGAGAACCCAATGGGAAACAATCTGAGATGGTGTGCCGCAATCATCACGGCGGCTTGGCTTGTGACGGAAGGCTCGCGCGTCCATGCCGCGCCCGCTCGCTCGGCGGCCGCTCCTCCCAACATTGTCCTGATCATTTCCGATGACCAGTCCTGGACGGACTACGGGTTTATGGGCCACCCGGATATCCGCACCCCTTGTTTGGACCGCCTGGCCGCGGAGAGCACAGTGTTCCCGCGCGGCTATGTGCCCACGGCCCTTTGCCGTCCGTCGCTGATGTCCATCGTGACCGGCCTTTATCCTCATCAACATCGAACCACCGGCAACGACCCGGCCAAGACG
>JAGHDA010000181.1 GCA_021160185.1 Verrucomicrobiota bacterium | reverse complement strand
CCCGGAGCCAGGCCAAAGCGGCCGGCAGGCCGGGCGGACTCTCCGGCGCCACGAGGATCGCAGCCGTCCGCCGTTGGAGCTCCCGGAGCCGCCGCTCCGGCGCCCGGGGCGTGGTCAGGAGAAGAAGGGGCGGGCCGCCGGGGGCGAACAGGCGCAGATCCGGCGGCAGATCCGCTTCGGCTGAGGCGACGATACGCAATGGCGGCTGCGCGCTGCGATGCCTCTCCCGCCAGCGCCGATGCGGCGGGGAGCGGAGCCTCAGGTCAGCGTTTTCGGCCCGGATCGTCCGGCCTCCGCACAAAATTGCGTCCGCCGCCGCCCGGAGGGCAAGGAGGCGACGCGCGTCCCGGCGGCTGCCCAGGCGGCTTTCCCTTCGGTCGGCCGTGGCGATTTTCCCGTCCAGGCTCGCCGCCATGTTCAGGAACACGAAGAGCCTCTCCGCCCGCTCCACGGGGCGCGGCTCTATGAAATGAATTTCCGCAAGCTCGGGGGCCATCGCGCGGAGAGAGAATCGGCCTTCTACAGAATCAGCATCGCGTCGCCGTAGCTGTAGAAGCGGTAGCCTCGGTCGATCGCCTCCCGGTACGCGCGAAGGATCAGCTCCCGCCCCCGCGTTGAGCCGGGCGCGGCGAAAGCGGCCGTCAACATCAGCAGCGTCGAGCGCGGGAGGTGGAAATTGGTGATCATCGCGTCCGTCGCGCGAAACTCCCACGGCGGGCGGATGAAGAGCCGCGTCCGCCCGCGGACGGGCCGCAGCTCGTTCCCCTGTTCTTGGGCCGCGGTTTCCAGCGCGCGCACGGAGGTGGTGCCCACGGCGATCACCCGCCCGCCGGCCCGGCGCGCCCGGCGCACGGCGTCGCACACGCTCGCCGGCAGCTCGAAGCTCTCCGCGTGCATCGGATGCTCCTCGACCCGATCCGTCTTCACCGGCGCAAAGGTGCCCAGTCCCACATGGAGCGTCACCGTGGCCGTCTCCACCCCCGCGGCCCGGAGCCGTTCCAGGAGGGGCTCGGTGAAGTGAAGCCCGGCCGTCGGCGCGGCCACCGATCCGGGCGCCTTCGCGTACACGGTTTGATACCGGACCGGGTCCGCCGGCGTTTCCCCCGAAGGCCTCCGGATGTACGGAGGCAGGGGCGTTTCCCCGTAGAAACTCAGCAGCCGGAGCGGATCCTCCCCGGCGTCGAACCGGATCAGGCGATGGCCTTCTTCGTTGCGATCCAGCACGGTCGCTTCCAACGGCGGAGCGGGGAGGCGTCTGGGAACGAACCGGGCGCGCGCGCCGGGCTTGAGCCGCCGCGCCGGTTTGGCCAGGACCCACCAATCCTGTTCAGCTGCGGGCTCGAGAAGGAGGATCTCCGCCGGTTTGTCGTCGGGGAGGCGCCGGGCGCGCAGCTTGGCCGGAATCACGCGGGAGTCGTTCAGGATGAGCGCGTCGCCCGGACGCAGCAGCTCGGGCAGCTCGTAGAAACGCCGGTGCTCGATCCGTCCCTCCTCGCGGTGAAGGACCATCAGGCGCGAGTGATCGCGCGGGTTCGCCGGTTCCTGGGCGATCCGCTCGGGCGGCAACTCGTAGTCGAACTCCGACGTTTGCACGCTCTCTGGATACTTGGAACCGCGCCTGGGGGCAACCCGCTCGAAGTCGGACCCGGCGATTTGTCCGCCCCGGGCCGCGGCGCAAGGCCTCATTTGCCCGAGCCGGAGGTTAGGCGGGGGGTTGGTCTTGCAGAGAAGGGAGCGGCGCGGACAGAATTCCCCCATGGCGCGCGCCACAGACGTCCGAATCCGCGAAGCGGCTCTTTACTTTCTTCCGGTCCGCACCCGGGTTCCGTTGAAATTCGGTCCGGAGGCGCTTACTTCGGTGATCTGCGCCCGCGTTCGAGCGGTGGCGGAGGATCGGCTGGGCCGCCGGGCCGAGGGCTGGGGCGAGACGCCGTTGAGCGTGCAATGGGTTTGGCCTGGAGAGCTGCCTTACGACTATCGGTGCGAGCGGCTCAAGGCGTTCACGGCTCGAGCGGTTCGGGCGTGGGGCGATTGGGGGGGGTTGGGGCATCCCATCGAGCTAGGCCATGAGTTTGTGGAGCGGCGCTTGCCGGCCCTTGTGGAGGAGGAGCGCGCGGAGCGAGGCGGGGGCGAGCCGCCGTTGCCGCGGCTTGCGGCCCTGGTCTGTTGCTCGCCGCTGGACCAGGCGGCGCACGACGCTTACGGCAAGCTCCACGGTCTTCCGAGTTACGCGACGTACAACGCTCGGTTCATGAATCGCGATCTGGGCGACTTTCTGGAGCCCGCGCCGGGCGCGGACGTCTCCTTCAAGGGCCTTTATCCGGATCGCTTCCTGCGGCCGGAGCCGCTGCGCCGGCTCCGCGCCTGGCATCTGGTGGGCGGGTTGGATCCGATCAGTTCGGAGGACTTGACCGGCGAAGAGCCGGAGGACGGCTGGCCGACGCTTCTGGAGGATTGGATTCTTCAGGACGGGCTCAAGTGCCTCAAGGTGAAGCTGCGGGGAAACGACGAGGAGTGGGACTGCGAGCGGCTGCTGCGCGTGGGCCGCCTGGCCTTGCAGCGGGACGTGGATTGGCTCAGCGCCGATTTCAACTGCACCGTGAACGAGCCGGCTTATGTGAATCGAGTTCTCGATCGGCTGCGGGACGAAGCGCCGCGCGTGTACGGGATGATCCTTTACGTGGAGCAGCCGTTCCCCTACGACCTGGAGGCGCGGCGGATCGACGCCCACAGCGTCAGCGCCCGGAAGCCGCTTTTCTTGGACGAGAGCGCGCACGACTGGCGGCTGATCCGCCTGGGCCGCGTGTTGGGCTGGTCCGGCGTTGCGTTGAAGACCTGCAAGACGCAGTCCGGGGCGATCCTCGCCGCCTGTTGGGCCCAGGCCCATGGGATGGGCCTGATGGTCCAGGACCTGACCAATCCGATGCTGGCCCAGATTCCCCATCTCCTTCTGGCGGCGCATGTCCCTACCATCATGGGAGTGGAGACCAACTGCATGCAGTTCTACCCGGCCGCTTCGGATTATGAAGCCCGCGTGCATCCGGACATTTACCGCCGGCGCGAGGGGGCGGTGGATCTTTCCACTTTAGGGCCGACCGGGTTTGGTTATCGGGTGGAAGAGATCGGCAGGCCGCTTCCCGAGCCCGCCCTCGTCGCAGCCGCTTGAGAGGATCGGATCGGCTTCGGTCGGCGTTCGGCCGCCCCCGGATTTCAAGAGGCTCCGAGGAAGCAGACCCCTCTGTCCGTCGAGGGGATCCAGAGGCGTCCGGCGGGGTCAAAGGAAGGCCGGGCAAGCAGGGCCCGCCGCGTTTCGCCCACTTTGAGTTTTTCCCCGGAGGGGGAGAACCGCCACACCGCGCCGAGGGGATCGACGCAGAAAACACGTCCGGCGCAATCCGCCGCCAGCCCGGCCAGAAGGTAATCCGCGCCGAGGTCGGCTTTCCATCGAACGCCGCCGGCGGAGTCGAGGGCCGCCGCTCGGCCTGCGAGATCCGCTATGGCCAATCCGCCGTCGGGCAGCAGGGCGGCGCCGGCGGTGACGGCGGCGTCCCAGGCGATTTCCACTTTTTTGCGACCGGTTTCCAGGTCCACGGCGATGAGACGGCACGCGGGGCCGGCGTTGGCGATGTGCCAGAGGCGGTTGTGTCGGGCGTCCGCCACGGGCGGGGCGATGGCGCGCAGGCGCCGCGCTCCGCGAGGGCCGGCCGGCGTGCGGAGGACCGTTTGTTCTCCGCCGTGAGGCTCGGCGAGGACCAGTTCGAGGCCCGCCGGGTCGCGCGTTCGGAGGAACCAGATCCGGCCGCGAGGATCGGCCGCCGCAGGGGCGGAGGGATAAAGACCCGCGTCCCAGCTTCGGGCAGGAGCTCCGGTTGTTGCGTCCAAGGCCGTCAAGCGCCCTCCCCAACTG
>JAGHDA010000450.1 GCA_021160185.1 Verrucomicrobiota bacterium | reverse complement strand
GGGAAAGCAGGACCGCCGTCGCAGCGGCGGTCCTGCTTTCCCGGAGCGCCGGCGTCTCGTGGCCTTCGCGCCGCGGCCAAGATGGCCGCGATCCATTTTTTGTCGCAGCTCCGGGACAAGGCCGCGGGCGAACGGTTTGCATCAGGACGAAAAGGGCTCGTAGAATGCGCCCGCTCATGAACCGGATTGACGCGCGGTTTCGAACGCTCAGGAAACAAGGGGGAAAAGGCCTGATCATCTAGGCCGGGGATCCCGACTTGCGGGCCACGGAGGAACTAACCCTGGCGTTCGAGCGCGCCGGAGCGGACGCGATCGAGTTGGCCGTGCCCACCACGCCGGAAGAAAGGATCGCCCGCATCGTCCGGCGGGCAGCGGGACAAGTCGGCGAACCGGGACCGGCTCCAGCGGATCGACGCGAACCTCCCGGCCAAGCGCGTGAGGGTCGCGCCTGCCTGCCGCCCATAGCTCTATGACTTGCAGAACGCGAAACACATGGAAACCAAGGAAATGTTTGCGCCTTGAGAAATGCGCGGCACAGGCGGGAAAGAATGGGAAGGAAGCCGCGCTACAGGGTTGAGCACGCCCTGCGCGATCGTGAGCCAAGCCAATTCTTCCATCGAGTCTTCCAATTCCCGCGCCGGGCGGTTTCGCAAGCGAACGCCCGCGCGCTTGGAATTGCAGTCCCCTGCCCGCACGCCTCCTCAAGCAGGCGCGAGCGGCCCTGCCGCCCGCGCCCCGCATAGCGTTCCCTCAGTCGAGGCAACGCCTCTTCAGCCGCCTTTCGACTCCTCGACGTTCCTTTCGATCGCCGGCGTCATCCTTTTTGAATCAACAGGCGTCTTGGTCATTGCGGGGAAAATCATTGCCTTGATCGATTGGAGGGAGCACGATTTGCCGCGCATGAAGAGAATGCTTTCCATGATTGGCTGGGTGGCGGCCGCGTGGGCTTTGTGCGGGTGCGGCCCTTCTTCCTCGCCGCAAACGCCGACCGGAACCAACCGCACTTCCAAGGCTCCGGCCAAGAAAAGCAAATACATCATCGGCATGAGCCAGTGCAATCTGGGCGAGCCATGGCGAGTCCAGATGAACGCGGACATCAGGGCCGCCGCGGCCAAGCATCCGGAGCTGGAAGTGGTCTTCAAGGACGCTCAGAACGACACCCTCAAGCAGCGGGCCCACGTGGAGGAATTTGTCAGCGCAGGCGTGGACCTGATCCTCATCAGCCCCAAGGAAGCCCAGCCCCTCACCGAGCCGGTGGCGCGGGCGGTGGACGCTGGAATTCCTGTGATCGTTCTTGACCGCCGCCTCCTCGGCGACAAGTACACCTGCTTCATCGGGGCGGACAACCGGAAGATCGGCCGGGCCGCCGGCAAGTGGATCGTCCGGAAGCTCGGCGGCAAGGGCAACGTGGTGGAGCTCAAAGGCCTCATGACTTCGACCCCGGCTCAGGACCGCCACGCCGGCTTCCGCGAAGCCATCGCCGGAACCGACATCAAAGTGATCTTCGAAGCCGACATGAAGTGGCTCGAACCGGAGGCGCGCAAAGAGATGGAGTCGGCCCTGGCCCGGTTTAACAAGATCGACCTGGTCTACGCGCATAACGATCCGGGCGCGCACGGGGCCTACCTGGCCGCCAAGGCTGCAGGGCGGGAGAAGGAGATGCTCTTTGTGGGCATCGACGCCCTGCCCCAAGAAGGGGTTGCCTATGTCCGCCAAGGCATTCTCAGCGCCACGTTCCAGTATCCCACGGGCGGAGCCGAAGCGATCGAGACAGCGCTTAAGATTCTCCATGGCGAAAAGGTTCCCAAGGAAATCACGCTCGGCTCCCGCATTTTCACCAAGGAAAATGTGGACCGAGGCGGCGATCCGATACCCTGAAGCCGCTTCGTTCCCCCGAGCCTGATCCGCACGTTGCCTCAGCAACTACGGGGGAGGGCCGCCAACCGCGGCGGGCCATCCAACCCTGCGCGACGAGGGAGAGGTTTCCGGGAGCGGGTTGAAGGGGGACTTCGCGCCGCTGACGGGTTAGATTGCCCGGCGCGGTGTGAAGCGTTCCGGAGCCAATGCAACGGCGGGGGGATGGCGGCTGCGCGGGATGATGCTTGCGCAATTCGCCGCCACCGGAAGCGTGCTCCCGTTTGTCACGATGCTTTTTCGTGAGCGGGGGCTCAGCTACGCCCAGATCAGCCTGTTGCTGACGCTGTCGGCGGCAGCAATGACAGTCTGTCCGCTGCTTTGGGGCATGGCGGCGGATAGATGGATCTCGCTCAACCGGGTGTTTTCAGTGGTCAACGCGGCGAGCGCGGCCCTGCTCGGCCTGATGGCGTTGGGGCGGGGATTTGCGCTCACTGCGGCGGCTTTTACCCTCTACTCGGCGTGCGCGCTGCCCACCTTCACCTTGATCAACGCCCTGGCTTTTCATCATTTGCCTCATCCTCGCGAGCAATTCGGCCGCCTCCGCGCGTTCGGTTCGCTGGGATGGATCCTGCCGTTTTTGCCCATTTCGCTCTGGACGGCGCGGCGGCCGGGGGCGGGATTGGATTTCACGCTTTGGCTCGGGGCCGGGTTGAGTCTGGTTTCGGCGGCTTGGGCGTTTGCGCTGCCGCCCACGAGGCCGGGCGCGGCGCGGCGGGGCCCGGGGCCGAACTTATACGGGCGAGCCTTGAAACGACTGCTGGGCAATTCCGATTTCACGGCGCTTTTGCTGAGCATGTTCCTTGTGGCGGGGGCGTTCTCGATCCTCCTTTATTACTCGCCGCCGTACCTGGAGAAACTGGGCGTGCCGCGGCCGTGGATCGGGCCGATCCAAGCGCTCGGCGTGGTTGTGGAAATCGGCCTCTTCCAGTGGCACGGGCGGCTTGCCCGGGCGGTCCGGCCCACCGTGTTGATCCTGGCGGGAAGTTCGGCCTTGATTCTTCGTCACTTGCTCTACGCCTTTTGCGGCGTGCCGTTGTGGCTGAGTCTTTCCTACGCCCTGGCCGCCGCCGTCATCGTCTTTCATCACACGGGCGTCAGCTTGCTGAGCAACGCCCTCGCTGGAGGGGAGCTTCGCGCCACGAGCCAGACCCTTCTTTCCTTTGCTGGGCAAGGCCTAGGGCCGATGTTCGCGCATTGGCTGGCCGGGCGGATTGCGGTCCGTTTCGGAGATGATCTGCGCCCGATTTTCCTTGCGGCGGCGCTCCTCTGCGCGGCGGCGTTTGTCATCATCCTGAGTCGCCGGCGCTCGCTGGATCGGCCCTCTTCTCTTGGGGAGCAAACTGCGGCGGGAGCGGCCCGTTGACTCGGAAATCATCGCGCCGAAGCGGAAACAGTTGGGTCTGCGTCGGGCGCGGAGCCGGCCTCGGCTTGCCGGGCGGGCGCGGCGTGAGGATAATGCCCGGATGCTGGATATCAGGCTGCTGCGACATCACCCGGAGCGGGCGCGGGAAAGGCTGGCCTCCCGCGGCGGCGGGGACGAAGCGAAGTTGGATCGCATCCTGGAGCTGGACGCGCGGAGGCGGGCGTTGATTACCGAGAGCGAACAGCTCCAGGCCCAGCGGAAGAGAGCGTCCAAGGAAATCGGCGCGCTGATGGCGCAGAAGAAACTGGAGGAGGCCGAACGGCGCAAAGCCGAGACGCGGGCGATCGGCGATCGGATCGACGCCCTTCGGAAGGAGCTGCTCCAGGTCGAGGAGGGTTTCGAGGAGCTCGTGGCCGCGCTGCCCAACCTGCCCCATGAAAGCGTGCCGATCGGTCCGGACGCTTCGGCCAACGCGGTGGTTCGCGAGCGAGGCCGGAAACCGGAGTTTGCTTTTCAGCCGCGAACGCATCTCGAACTCTGCGAGCGGTTGGGCTTGGTGGATTTCACCCGCGGCGCCAAGCTGGCGGGAAGCGGGTTCCTGCTCTACACCGGGCGCGGGGCGCGGCTGGAGCGGGCGCTGATCCAATTCCTGATTGATTTGCACACTCGCGAGCATGATTATACGGAGGTTTCGCCCCCGTACATGGTAAGCCGGGAATGCATGTTCGGCGTGGGCCAGTTCCCCAAGTTCGAGGACCAGGCCTACGCGGTCCAGGAGGGCTTAGACGGCTCCACGCTCGGCAAGCTTTACTTGATCCCGACGGCCGAGGCCCCGGTGGCGAACATCCACCGCGGAGAGATTCTCAAGGAAAGCGAGCTGCCCCGCTGCTACGCAGCCTATAGCCCCTGTTTCCGCGCCGAAGCCGGGGCGGCGGGGGTGGGCACGCGCGGAATGATTCGGGTGCATCAGTTTGACAAAGTCGAGTTGATTCGGATCGCGACGCCGGAGACCGGCTACGAGGAACTGGAAAAGCTTACGGGGCACGCCGAGCGTGTTCTTCAACTGTTGGGCCTGCCTTACAGGGTGGTTCTCTTGTGCACGGGGGATTTGGGCTTCGCCAGCGCGAAGACCTACGACATCGAAGTGTGGGCGCCGGGCCAGGGGCAGTATCTGGAGGTTTCGAGTTGCTCGAACTGCGAGGATTTTCAAGCGCGCCGGATGGAGCTTCGGTACAAAGACGCCTCGGGGCGAAACCGCTTTCCCCATGTTCTTAACGGCAGCGGGACCGCCTTGGCGCGCCTTTTCGTGGCCTTGCTGGAGTGCGGGCAACAACCGGACGGCAGCGTCCTGCTCCCCGAGCCGTTGCGGCCGTATTACGGCGAGGATCGGATCGCGGCCGAATAAGCGGACGCGGCGTTCGTGCGAACCGGCTTATGCGCGTTTTGCTGGCGGCCAGCGAAGTCTACCCGTTCTCCAAGACGGGCGGCCTGGCGGATATGACCGCGGGCCTGACCAAGGCCTTGGCCAGGCTGGGGCACGAGGCGGTCGTGGTGTCGCCTTTCTACCGGTGCGCGCGGAAGTCTTCTCAGTTGCCCGAGCTGGAGCCTTGGGGGCCGCCGCTTCGGATTCCTCTGGACGGCTACACGGTGGAGGGCCGCGCGTTGAGAGGGCGGCTCGCCGCGCGAATAACGATTTGTTTCATCGAGCAGCCCGGATTTTTCGATCGGCCGGGGCTTTATGACGAGATCGGGGCGGGGCGACGCGCGCCTTATCCGGACAACGCCGAGAGGTTCATCTTTTTCAGCAAAGCGGTCGCGCGCTTGGCCCGGGAGGGACCGGAAAGGATGGATGTAGTCCACACGCATGACTGGCAAACAGGCTTGGTCCCACTGCTTGTGCGCCACGAAACGCTCCGCCCCGGATGGATCGGCGCGCCGCGGACGGTTCACACCATCCACAATTTAGCCTACCAGGGGCTGGAGGCGGCTTGGAAATATGCGCTAACGAATCTGCCGCCGTATTATTTTCACCCCGACGGCGCGGAATTCTACGGCAAGCTCAGCTTGTTGAAGGCGGGAATCGCCTTTGCCGACGCGGTGACCACGGTCAGCCCCGGATATGCCCGGGAAATCCTGAACCCCGAATTTGGAATGGGGCTTGAAGGCGCGCTGCGGGCGCGCGGGAGCGTCTTGCGGGGGATCCTCAACGGCGTGGACACCGAGATGTGGAAGACGCGCGGCAATCCCCATCTGCCTTTCGGGTACGACGCGCGGCGCTTGGAAGGGAAGGCGCGCGTCAAGCGGGCGTTGCAGGCGGAGCTGGGGCTGCGGGAGGCCGACGTCCCGTTGTTCGGGACGGTGAGCCGTTTGGAGCTCCAGAAAGGCATCGATCTGGCGCTGGAAGTTCTCCCTTGGCTGACGGGGCGGGGAGCCCAATATGCTCTGTTGGGCAGCGGCGATCCCGAGTTGGCGGCGCGCGCGCGTGAGTTGGCGGGGAAGTTTCCGGGGCGGTTTGCGTTCGTCGAGGGGTACAACGAGCCGTTGGCCCACCGCATTGAAGCGGGGGCCGACTTCTATCTCATGCCCTCGCGTTTCGAGCCCTGCGGGTTGAATCAAATGTACAGCCTTCGATACGGAACGCCGCCGGTGGTCCGCGCTGTGGGCGGATTGAACGACGCCGTGGTCGACGCGGCCGAGGATCCGAAGCGGGCCAATGGTTTCAAGTTCGGCCCTTCCGAAGCCGAGGCGTTGCGAGGAGCGTTGGAGCGGGCGCTGGGGCTTTGGCGTGATCCGGAGGCGCTCCGGCAGTACCGGATTCGCGGGATGCGCGCTGATTTCAGTTGGCGGCGCGCGGCCAGGGAGTACGCCGCGTTGTATCGAGAGCTGCTCGGGCGATGAGGGGCCGTGCGGGCCGGGCCCTGTCCGGGCGGGATCCTGCGTCTTGGAGAGAGCAAGACGCTTTTCCCGAGCGCCGTTTGAAGGGGGTTGGTTTGGTGGTACACTCGGCGTGGCGGAAAGAAACGAGATGAGCGAAAAAGCTCAAACCAAACCGAGGCGGGTCAATCTCCGGCGGCCGGATGTCATGCAGACGGTGGCCGCCCAGGTGGTGCGGCATTATCGGAGCGAGCTGGTGGAGCGGATTCGCGCTCAAGGCGGCGTGTTCGCTCGCGGCGGGTTGACTGTCAGGCTGGCCAAAGAATTCGGCTTTTGTTACGGCGTCGAGCGGGCCATCGATTTGGCGTATGCGGCCCGGAAACACTTTCCGCCCCCCGTCCGCATCTTCCTTTTGGGCGAGATCATTCACAACCCGGAAGTCAATGACCAGATCCGCGCCATGGGCATTGTGAGCCTTTCGCCCGACCCCACCGCGGAGGAGCTCAATCAGTTGACCGCGGAAGACGTGGTGATCATTCCCGCTTTCGGCGCGCAGGTCGAGACTCGCCGTCGGCTTGAAGAGAAAGGGTGCATTTTGGTGGACACGACCTGCGGGGATGTAATGAGCGTGTGGAAGCGGGTGCGCCAATACGCTCGGGACGGAGTCACCAGCATCATCCACGGCAAGGCCCAGCATGAGGAAACCCGCGCTACGACTTCTCAGGCGCGGGCCGATGCCAAGGGGCATTACCTTGTGGTCTACGATTTGGAAGAAACCGATCTGGTTTGTGAGTACATCGTCCACGGCGGGGACAAGGAGGCGTTTCTTGCGCGGTTTCGAGGGGCCTATTCGGAAGGGTTCGATCCGGACCTTCATCTGCAAGCGGTCGGCGTGGCCAACCAAACCACGATGCTCAGGGGCGAGACCGAGGAGGTGCAACGGCGGATCCGCGAGGCGATGATCCGTCGCTACGGAGCCGAGGAGCTGCCTCGGCGGTTCCGCTATTTCGACACCATTTGCGGAGCCACCCAGGAACGGCAGGACGCCCTGAAACAGTTGCTTCGGGAGAGGCTGGACCTGGTGTTGGTCGTGGGCGGCTACAATTCCTCGAACACCACCCATTTGGCCGAAATGGCGGAGCAGGTTTTGCCCGCTTACTTCATCAAAAACGCCGGGCGCATGCTTTCCGCGCGCGTCATCCGCCACTGGAGCCCCGCGCTCGGGCGGGAAGTGGAAACGCACAACTGGATGCCCGCGAGGCGGGAAGCGGTGGTGGGGATTACAGCCGGCGCGTCCTGTCCGAACAATCTTATCCAGGACGTGGTCCTGCGCCTGTATGAGCTTTGGGGCGTGCCTTCAGAACGCGTCCTTGAAACGGCCGCCGCGGGATAAGTCCGGGAGCCGCAGGCCTATGGCCCAAACGCGGGAAGAGCTGGAGCGCCTGGAAGAGCAAACGCTCGCGCCCTATGCGCAGCGGAGCGGGGAAACCCGCGGCCGCCGCTACCCGGAACCTCCGCCCGAATGGCGCACCCATTATCAGCGGGACCGGGATCGCGTCATCCATTCCCGCGCCTTCCGACGTCTCGAATACAAGACCCAGGTTTTCCTCAACGACGCCGGAGACCATTTTCGCACCCGCCTGACGCCCACGCTGGAAGCGGCGGCCATCGCTCGGAACCTGGCCCGGGCGCTTCGGCTCAACGAGGATCTGGCCGAGGCGATCGCCCTAGCCCATGACTTGGGCCATCCGCCTTTTGGCCACACCGGCGAGGCAGCGCTCAATCGCCTCATGGCCGGCCACGGGGGCTTCGAGCATAATCGCCAGAGCCTTCGCATTGTGGACGAGCTGGAGCAGAAGTATCCCGGCTTCCCAGGCCTGAACCTGAGCTGGGAAGTGCGGGAAGGCCTGGCTAAGCACCAGACAGTCCACGACCGCCCTGAGCTGGAGGACGCATTGGGATTTGAAGCGCCCTTACCCTCGCTGGAGGCTCAAGTGGCGGATGTGGCCGACGAGATCGCTTACTACAGCCACGATTTGGATGACGGCCTGGAGGCGGGTCTTCTTGATGAGCGGCGACTGGAACAAGAGATTTCGGTGTGGCGGCGCGCCGCCGAGCAGGTCCGGGCCCGTTACGGAGCCTTGAGCAAAGATCGCCGCCGGTTTTTCATCGTGCGCTGCCTGATCGACGAGTTGGTTCGGGACGTCGTGGTTCATAGCGAGGAGCGCATTTGCCGGGCCGCTCCGGCCAACGCGGACGAGGCCCGACGCCAACCTGAACCGCTGGTTCTCTACAGTTCCCAGCAAGCTGAACGAAACGCCCAACTTCGGAGCTATCTCTACGAGAACCTTTACTATCATCCCCGTGTTCACGGGCCCAATCGCAAGGCGGCGAGGATGCTGGAAGCGCTGTTCGAGTATTATCTGCGGCGTCCGGAGGAGATCGGCGAAGGCGCGCGCGCCCGAGCGGGACAAGTCGGCCTGCCTAGGGCCGTGTGCGATTATTTGGCTGGGATGACGGATCGCTACGCAGTTTTCGAGTACAATCGCTTGATCGGGGGCAAGGAATGAAAACAACTCTTGAGGGCGATGAAAAGCGCTCCGGCTTGTCCGGCGCTCTCGGATGCGGGGCGGGAACCGCTCCCGGTTCAGGAGCCGAAGCGGCTTGCCTTGGCGCGCAGACGATGGTCTAGTAGCGTTCTTGGGCGGAGTTTGGGCGGATGGCAAACGCATTCGACACCAGGGTCCAGTTTCACACGCTGTATTGGTACGGCGTGGGGGCGGCGCTGTTGCTTTTTCTGAGCATGGTGCTGGCCTTCAGCGCGCCGGCGATGGCGTTGTTGGTAGGTTTTTTGGGGTGGCTGATCACCATGCCCTACCACGGCCGTCTGGCGCTCCTGGTCGGCGTTTCCACCTTCGGCTCGGCTTTGCTTGTTCCTTTCATGGGGCGGCCCTACTTATGGGAATTCGCTGGCATTCTGGCATGGACCGGCGTGCCGATCGCGCTCATGCTGCGCCAATATCCTCCCGACACGGCGCACGTGATTCGGAGGAACCGTTGGATTTTTATCGGGGCGGCCATTTACTGCGCCACGTTGGTCGAGCTCATGATTGTGCGAGGGGTAGGGCTGCGCGTTCTGGGCTCTTCTGTAGGGGGCGGGCGATTCTATTTCCAGCAGATCATCTGCGCCATGTTCCCCCTCCTGTTTGTGGTGAATCGGTTGGACGAAAAGATGCTTCTGCGTCTCTTCATCATCCAGCTCGTGTTGCGGATGACTTATCTGCTATCCGATCTGGCCTTTTCGGTCTTCCCGGGCAAGTTGGGATGGATGCTGTATTTTCTGGGCCTTTCCACCGACATGATCAACTTCCAGAGCAAGGCGCTTTCGTTCGGCATCCGCCGGTATCAGTCTTTGGGGATTGCCATGCCGGCGCTGCTCTATCTTTTGCTGGTGCGGTACAACATAAGGGATTTCTTCGGGAGGAGAGCATGGTGGCTCTTGCCGACGACGGTTGCGATCGTTGGGATATCACTGCTCAGCGGCCATCGATCAGTAATAATCTTTCCCGCGT
>JAGHDA010000162.1 GCA_021160185.1 Verrucomicrobiota bacterium | reverse complement strand
GCTTAAAACCGACGCCCGGATTATCGGCGTCAAAGTCGTCATTCAACGTAACTCCTCCTTTCGCCCGACTTTCTCACAAGTCCTCTTCCCGCCCAGCCGGCCCTTCGCTCCGAAGAGAAGAACGCGCCGGAACCGCTTGGATTCCGACGCAATTCTCTGAAAACCAACGCCTTAAAGCCAGGATCCCCTAGAGCGCCCCCTCGTCCTGCTCTCCCGTCCGAATCCTGATCGCCGAAAGCACGGGAGAAACAAACACTTTGCCGTCCCCTATTTTCCCGGTTCGGGCGTGTTCGCAAATCGCCTTGACTGTGTCCTGAACCATGTCGTCAGAAACTACTACTTCAACCTTCACCTTCGGCAGGAAATCTACCGCATATTCACTCCCACGATAAATCTCGACGTGGCCCTTCTGTCGGCCGAATCCCTTCACTTCAGAAACAGTCATTCCTTCCACGCCCATGGCTCTGAGGGCGTCTTTCACCTCTTCCAACTTAAAAGGCTTGATAATCGCTTCGACCTTCCTCATCTGACTCCTCCGCAACGCGCCCTCGTCTCCTTTGCCTACAGTTTTCTCGAATCCACTCCAGTCCGAGCTGGAAGCCTACGCCCCCTTCCTTCCTTATCTGCGTCGAACCCAGACGCCCAAAATCAACCCCGTCGCAAACGCAAGGCTTGCCGCGAACAAGGGCTTCTCCTCGATGACTTTCTCCAACCCACAACGAGGCCCTGGCTGCCCTGCCGAGGAAGAAGTTCCGCCGTGGAAATCCTTCGACTCAACTCCCGAGGCGGACTTCCGCTTCCTGCTTTCCTCCAACCGCCCGCGCAACATCAGCCCCGTGTCCCTTGCCAGCGCAACTAAGTCCGCCGCCAGCTTCCGAGCGCTGCCTTTCTTAGGGGCCATGCTATCGAAATAGGTTTCCATACGCCACTTCAGCTTGCGCAATCCTAACTATTCTGCAACTCCGAACCGCTGTCCCGGCTGAAAAACCCTGCGGCCTGCCCTTCGGGACAAAGGAGTCGAATCTCAATTCTTCCGACGAATTGGGATAGGCAAAAGCCGTGCGGCGGTGTACATCTAACCCGCCGGGCCCGTAGCTCAGCGGTCAGAGCAGGCGACTCATAATCGCTTGGTCGGGGGTTCAAATCCCTCCGGGCCCACCACTCTTTAGGCCAGCTCCCGCCTGAGCGCGACAACCGCTTCCACAAACCGCGCCATCTCCTCCTCAGACCCCACGGTAATCCGGAGAAAGTCCCGCACCCGAGGCTGATCGAACCAACGAACCAGAATCCGCCGGGATCGAAGCGCTTCTTGCCAGACATTCGCCGGAGCGCCGGGAGGCCGCGCGAAGAGAAAGTTCGTTTGGCTTGGAAACGCCTGGAACCCTTCCGCCCGCAACGCGCGCGCCGTCTCCTCCCTTGTGCGCTGAATGCGCCGGAAATTCTCCCGGTAATACGCCAAGTCCGCCAGGGTCGCCTCGGCGGCCGCCTGTCCCAAGCCGTTGACGTTGTAGCTGTCGCGAATCTTGTGCAGCGCCCCGATCAGCTCGGGGGAGCCGATGAAATAGCCCACGCGCTGGAAGCAAAGGCAATACGCCTTCGAGAACGTGCGGGAAACAATGACGTGCGGATGCCGCAGCGCCAGGGAGAGCGCGTTCTGCTCGGCAAACTCGGCGTAAGCCTCGTCCAGGATCACCACGCCTCGCTGACGGCGACAAAGCTCCTCGAGCTCCTCCACGCTGTAGCCGCGGCCGCTGGGGGCGTTCGGCGTGGTGATGTAAGTCAACGCGGCCGCAAAATCCCACTTCCTCTCCCGCTCCAATTTCTCGACAGGCGGCAGGGAGAAATCCAGCTCGAGAGGAACCGGATTTTGCCAAGCGTTGTGAATGTCGGCGAGGACCGGATAAAGCGAGTAGCTTGGGGTGAAAAATTGAACCGTGGCCTCCGAACGCCTCCGCCCATCGCCGGCCGCGCGCGGCGCCACAAAGGCCCGGCAAGCCAAGCCAAGCAACTCATCCGAGCCGTTGCCTACAATCAGGTTTTCAGGGCTGCATCCATACAGATCGGCCAGGAGCCGGCGCAGGCGATCCGCTCCAGGGCTGGGATAGAGCCTGAGGCGTCCGTCCACCGCCCGGCGTGTCGCTTCCAAAACAAGCGGAGAAGGCGGATAGGGATTCTCGTTGGTGTTGAGCTTGATCACGCCCGGCTCGGTCGGCTGCTCGCCAGGGGCGTAGGGCCGCAAGCGCCGGACGTGCGGACGAATCAGCTCTTGGGGGTCGAAGCGGTTCTCTCGCGTCTCTTCCATGAAAAAACTCTTTTGGCCGCCGGCGGGAGACTCAGCTCTCCAGCCGAAGGGTCGCCGAGCGACCGTGAGCGGAAAGCCCTTCCAGCTCCGCAAACGTCTCGACCGCCTCAATCGACGCCTTCAGGGCTGCGCGGCTGTACTGAATCACGCTGGTCCGACGCTGGAACTGGTCGGCCGTCAACCCGGGGAAGCTCCGGCCCGCCCCGCCCGTAGGCAAAGTGTGGCTCGGTCCGGCCACGTAATCGCCCAACACAGTGGGAGACCACGGCCCCACGAAAATCGCCCCGGCGGTCTTGATCGCCTTGAGCATGGATCGCGGGTTCTTGACCATGATCTCACAGTGTTCGGGCGCAAGCCGGTTGGCCGCCGCCGCGGCTTCGTCCAAGTCCTTAACCTGAATCGCCCAGCCGTTCGCTTCCATCGTCCGGGCGATCAGTTCCCGGCGCGAAAGCGTTTTCAATTGCTGTTCCATCTCTTCCTGAACCGCCTCGATAAGCGCCGCCGAAGGCGTGGCCAGCCAAACCCGCTCATGGCCGGAGCCATGCTCGGCCTGAGCCAGCAGATCGGCCGCCACAAAGCGCGCGGGGGCCGTCTCATCGGCCACCACCAACAACTCGCTCGGACCGGGCAACAGATCCACCGCCACATAGCCAAAGAGCAGCCGCTTGGCGGCCACCACGTAGGCGTTGCCGGGGCCGAAGATCTTTTGCGCCGGGGCGATGCTTTCCGAACCCAAAGCCATGGCGGCGATCGCTTGCGCCCCTCCCACGCGGTAAATCTCCGTGGCCCCGGCGCGCTGAGCCGCGTACAGCAGCGCCGGGTTCACCGTCCCGTCCCGGGAGCAAGGAGTGCAGACCACGATCTCACGGCAGCCGGCGGTCTTGGCCAGCACGATCGTCATCAAGGCGGTGGAAACCAACGGGGCCGCGCCGCCGGGCACATAGACGCCCACCCGTTCGAACGGGTCGAACTTCTCGCCGACGCGCGCGCCCTGGGCGTTGCGCATCTCCCAATCCTTCCGAAGGGAACGGCGGCTGTGCTCGGCGATGTTCTTCTGAGCCATTCGCACGGCCCGAGCCAGCCGAGGGCTCACCGCCCGCCGCGCCGCCGCCAACTCCGCCTCGCTCACTCGCAGCGTCCCGGGCCGGAGCGCCGCGCCGTCGAACCGGCGGGTCAAAGTAACCAACGCCTCGTCGCCCCCCTCGGCCACCTGCCGGATAATCCTGCGAACTCGGCTTTCGATGGCAGGATCGAACAGGCTGGAAGCCTTGCAGATCGCCTCCAGCCTCTCCGCATAGTCCGGATCCGTATAGCGCACGATCTTCATGCCGCGCCCATGCTGCCCAAGCTCGGAACGAAAGTCAAAAACGCGGCCGCCCGCCCGCCTTATTCCGGCGGGCACACGCATACCGGATGGCGATCGCCATAAACGTTGTCCACCCGCGCGACGGCCGGCCAAAACTTGAATTGCCTGAGGCCCTCGACCGGATAAACGGCGCAGGAACGGCTGTAAGGGCGAGTCCACTCATCGGCGGCCGCCATTTCGGCGGTGTGCGGCGCGTTTTTGAGAAGATTGTTCTTCGGGTCAGCCGCGCCCGTTTCGATCTCGGCGATTTCTCCATAAATCCCCTCCATCGCCTCGCAGAAGCGATCCAGCTCTTCCAAGGGTTCGCTCTCCGTCGGCT
>JAGHDA010000380.1 GCA_021160185.1 Verrucomicrobiota bacterium | reverse complement strand
GTCCGGCCGTCAGGATAAAGCAGGCGCAACTGCGCTCCGGCGAACCAATCGACCGGCTCCAATCCCTTGGGCGCGGGGGCGGCCTCCAGGTTCTGCCGGGGAACCGCCGTGAACACCACCGGCGACCTCGCCGCCGCGGGGCGGCCCAGCCCCATCCCCGCTCCCAGCGCCAGGGCGCATAGGGCTCTCCGCACCCGTCGTGTCTTCCCTTTTCGCTCCTGCCTATGAATCATGCGCTGCAATCACTATATACCAACTTCGTCCTCAGTTTACCCTGGAATCCGACAGATGGACAATCTTGCGGGGACAAAAAGGACACTTTAAGCCGTAAACGGGAGAAATCGCGGGGCAAATTGCGGACCTCGCGCTTTTTTTCAGGGCAACCCCGCTTCCGCCCCGCGTCGCCGAAGGGGACCGGCGGCGCAAACATCTCGACAAACCGACTCGCGACCCCAGAAATAACGGCAAAAAGGTTAAACGACGATGAGACAATCCAGGCACGTAGGGAAAACGCTGCGCGAGACGCCCAAGGACGCGCAGACCGCCGCTCACGCCCTGCTCTTGCGAGCGGGCTTTATGCGCCAAATCTCAGCCGGCGTTTACGTTTATCTGCCTCTCCTACACCGAACGCTCGCCAAGATCGCCCAAATTGTGCGGGAAGAAATGGAGGCGGCCGGATCCGAAGAGCTTTTGATGCCGGCCCTCCAGCCGCGAGAGTTATGGCTCGAATCGGGACGGTGGGAACGTTACACCGCGATCGACGGAATCATGTTCGCCTTCAAAGACCGACGGGGCAGCCAGGTTTGTCTGGGCCCTACGCATGAAGAAGTGGTCACGGACGTTCTCCGCCGGGAGATCAGCTCCTACAAGGACCTGCCGAAGAACGTGTTTCAAATCCAGACCAAGTTTCGGGACGAGATCCGCCCCCGGTTTGGCCTGATGCGCGCCCGGGAGTTCATCATGAAAGACGCCTACAGCTTCGACGCGGACGAAGCGGGCATGGAGTCCTCCTACCAAGCGATGCGGGAAGCCTATCACCGCATCTGTCGCCGGATCGGCTTCAATTACCGGGAAGTGGAGGCCGATCCGGGGGCAATCGGCGGATCGGCAAGCCACGAGTTCATGGTCCTGGCCAAGACCGGCGAAGAAACCATCATTCACTGCCCGAACTGCGGCTACGCGGCCAACCAGGAATTCGCTTCCTCACGGCTGGAGGAATACCCCCAGGACCCCGAACCGCTGCCCATGCAGGAAGTCTTCGGCGAAGGATTAATCGGCGTCGAACCCCTGGCCGAATTCCTCAAAATCCCTGTGTGGAAAACCACCAAGACCCTTATCTACGAAACCGACCAAGGCGTAGTCGCAGCCATGGTGCGGGGAGATTGCGACGTCAACGAGCTGAAGCTGGCCAAGCTGCTCGGCTGCAAAACGCTCAAGCTGGCCTCCCCCGAACTGATCAAAGAGCTCACCGGAGCGGAAGTGGGCTACGCCGGCCCCATCGGCTTGCCGCCGGAAGTCCGAATCGTCGCCGACCATTACGTCAACAATCGAGTGAATTTTGAGTGCGGGGCCAATAAAACCAACTACCACAACATCAACGTCAACTTCGGCCGCGACCTGCCGCCGCCCCAGTTCGGCGACTTCAAGCTCGCCAAAGCGGGCCATATCTGCCCCCGGTGCGAAAGCCGTTTGGCGGCAGATAGGGGAATCGAGGTAGGCCATATCTTCAAGCTCGGAACCAAGTATTCCGAGCCGATGAATTGCGTCTTCCTCGACGCCGAAGGCCGACGCAAACCGGTCCTGATGGGGTGCTACGGCATTGGCGTCAGCCGCATGGCGGCAGCTTGGGTCGAGCAAAGCCACGACGAGAAAGGGATCATCTGGTCTCCTCAGATTGCGCCCTATCATGTTCACCTGATTGGGCTGAATCTTGAGGACCCAACCATCCGGGAAGCCGCCGAGAAGACCTATGAGCGCCTTCAGGCGGAAGGCGTGGAGACCCTGTTCGACGACCGCCCCCTCCGCGCGGGGGAAAAATTCAGCGACGCCGACCTGATCGGACTTCCCATCCGCCTTACCGTCAGTCGCCGCACGGCGGCTGGGCAGGCTGTGGAATACAAGCTGCGCCACGAAAAGGAAGCCATTCTCCTGCCTTTTGATGAAGCTCTCGTGAAAATTAAATCCTTTTGCGGCTTGAACTCCTGAACGTTTTCCGTTAGAATAAAAGATGGTTCGATGCGGGAAAGCGCCGGGTTGATCATGTATCGTCACCGGGACGGCCGGTGGGAAGTCCTGCTGGTCCACCCGGGCGGTCCATACTGGGCCCGGCGGGATCGCGGCGCTTGGAGCATTCCGAAAGGGAAGATCGAACCGAGCGAAGATCCCCTCGCCGCCGCATGCCGGGAATTCAAGGAGGAAACCGGTTTCCCTCCCAAACCGCCGTTTTACCCGCTCCAACCTATTCGCCAACGGAGCGGCAAGATCGTCCACGCATGGGCCTTCGAAGGGGACTGCGATCCCAAGCAATTCCATAGCAACCGGTTCGACCTGGAATGGCCCCCTAAATCGGGCAAGATGCGCTCTTTCCCCGAAATCGACCGAGCGGCCTTTTTCCCCCTCGGCGAGGCGAAGCAGCGAATCCTTCCCGCACAAGTGCCTCTTCTCGACGAATTGGAAGCCTGGCTGGTTCACACCCGCCGATTCTCTACCTCCAAACCCGGATAACTGGGAAGCGGGTCGGCCGGGCGGAAAAACCGAAGCCCGCTCCGGATTTCTCCTTGACCGGAGGAAAGATCGCCCCATGCTGAATGACCCGCGAGGAGGGGGCAAGGCTTCGGCGACGAAGCGGGGCGGCGGCTCGAATCCATTGAAATCGAAGGAACACGGAACATGGCAAGGCGTTGCAAATTAACCGGCAAAGGGCCCGTGAGGGGCAACCGCATTACCCGAAGCGGTAAACCGAAGAAACAAGGCGGCATCGGCACGCACGTAACCGGCGTGGCCAAGCGCCGGTTCTACCCGAATCTGCAGCGGGTGAAGACCGTGGTGAACGGACGAGTCAAATACGTCCGCGTAGCCGCCAGCGCGATCAAAAAGGGCTTGGTGGTGAAACCGAAAAAGCGGGACTGGAAACCGGACGCGGCCAAGGCCTGAGGAGAGTTTTGAGCAAAGCCGTCGCGCCGGGGCGCGTCCCCGGCGCGTTCCTTTTTTCCCTTCTCGAAAACGCTCCGCCGCCCTCTTTACAAAGCCTCTCCGTCCATTTTCTCGCTTTCCGCCCGCTCTTCCTCCACCGCCAGGAGCCACAACAGATCTGAAAGCCGGTTCAGGTAGACAAGGATCGCCGGATTGGCTTCGTCGCTCTGGCGATGCAGACTTACCACGCGCCGTTCGGCTCTGCGGCAGACCGTCCGGGCCAAATCCAGGGCCGCCGCCCCCGCCGAACGGGCGGGGCGCAACCAACTCCGCGGCGCGTCCCCGGCGCGCTCGATTTTGTGGATCGCTTCCTCCACGGCGCGCAAGACCTGAAGAAATACCGAGAAGCCGGATTCCGACCCTTCAGCCCCGAGCAGGTGCGC
>JAGHDA010000405.1 GCA_021160185.1 Verrucomicrobiota bacterium | reverse complement strand
GGCCAGCTCGGCGCCGTCGAGATTGTTCGGTCCCCACCGGAGTGTGCGGGTGGACTGGAGGTGGTAGCCTACGACGTCGGCCTGGTCTGGAGAAACTTCGGTCCAGACCCAAGGATCTTGAGAAGTGTCCACTTGCCACCCGGTCAGGTCGGCCGCGCGATCGCGGCCGCTGCCGACAAAGATCAGGTCGGCTCCCGTGGGCGGGGTGGCGTCGGCAATCGGGAGGCGGGAGAGAGCCGGGCCTCCGTCCAACTGAAAAAGGACCATATCGGTGAGCGAGGTGTCGGGATTGGGGATTCTCACAGCAGTTCCCGGGATGTAGGAATAGCTCTGGGAGCCGAAGATGACGTCTCCCGCGCCTACGTGATAGGCGGTGATGGCCCAATGAGTTCCGCCGTATTCGCCCAGGTAGACGGCGCTTCCGCCTCCGCGGCGGCCCAGGTAATTCCACCACGTCCCGCCCGGAGGGGCGGAGTCGTTGCCGGAGCCGTCTCCGCCGTAGATAATAACTGCCTGCGCGCTGGGAAGCCCCAGGCCGAAAACGCAAGCCGCAGTCGCCGCCAATCGCTTCCAAGACGCTTTCACTTATGAAAGCAAGTCTAGACGCGAAGGCCCCGCAGGTCAAGGAATCAAGGAAGCCGGAGAAGCTTTTGCCTCGTCGGTCCGGCGTTTGCCCGGTAGGCTGGCCGGCATGAGCGAAGGAAGGGAGGCGCGCGGCCCAGGTTGGAGATTGTACGCCGCGTTTTTCATTGCTGACCTGTTGCTGGTCGCCGTTGCGGTGTGGCTGTGCTGGCAGGGGCGGCGGCCGCTTGCCGCTTACGAAGCGGCGGCGGCGGCGTTTTGCGTTTTTGGGGGAGCCTTGTTCGGGGTATGGCCGTTCGTACTGGAGCATCGGGCCTGGCTCAAGCGGATGGAAACGGAGGAGGTGCTCGGCGCGGTGCGGCGCCTGGAGGGGCTGGAGCGAACGGCTCAGATGATCGAGCAGGCGACGAACGCCTGGCAAATGGCGCAGGACGCGGCGGAAAAGACCGCGCGCTCGGCGGAGGAGATTGCTCGGCGCATGACCGAGGAGCAGGAGCGCTTCCAGGAGTTTCTCCAGCAAGCCAACGACACCGAGCGGGCGCACCTGCGGTTGGAGGTGGAGAAACTTCGGCGCGACGAGGCGGAATGGGTGCGCGCGTTGGTGTTTATCCTCGATCATACCCATGCCCTGTTCGCTGCGGCGCTGCGTTCCGGGCGGCAGGATGTGGCGGCGCAGATCGGCCGGTTTCGGGCAGCGTGTCTGGACGCTGCCCGGCGGGTGGGTTTGGCGACGACGGCGCCCAAGCCCGGCGAGCGGTTTGATCCGGAGCGCCACGCGGCGGCGGGGCCCGAGAAGACCGACGAAGGCGAATGGTTCGTCCAGGAGGTCCTTGCCCCGGGCTATCGGTTTCGAGGCGCCGTGGCGCGCAAGCCGCTGGTGCGGGCGGGCCCCACGCCGCCGGAGCCGCCGAAAGGGCGGGAGGCAGATTCGGCGTGCGCCTCGCCGGAGGGAACTTCCGGCGCGCCGAGTGAAGCGGGGACCGTTCAGGAGGAGGCTTCGGCGGAGGCGCCGCAGGGGGAGGCGGGGCAGAGCGAAGGAGAATCCGGCTCGGGCGGGACGATTTCTTTCACAGCGCCTGTTCCGGATTTTGACCCTTCCGGTTCTCCGGAAGAGAAGGACTCGGACGAGCCGGGGCGCGGCGGCGAAGGCTGAGTCGGATGGGAACAAGAGGCTTTTCAAGAGCGGCTTGCCCCCGAGCCGGGGCGAATCTAGTGTGAGGCGGCCTGCGCCGGCGCGGGCGATTCGGGAAGGAGGATTCGGTGGCAGAGCTGGACTACGACCGCAAGATCGAAGGCAACGTGGTAGTCACCCGCTTAGAGGCGGTCGTCAATTGGTTCCGCAAATATTCTGTCTGGCCGATGCCAATGGGCCTGTCTTGCTGCGCCATCGAGTTGATGGCCGCCGGCGGGAGCCGATTCGACATCGCCCGGTTCGGCGCAGAGGTCATGCGGTTTTCCCCCCGCCAGTCGGATGTGATGATTGTGGCCGGCGCCGTGACCTACAAGATGGCCCATGTGGTGCGTCGGATTTATGATCAGATGCCCGAGCCCAAATGGGTTGTCGCTATGGGGGCTTGCGCCTCGACGGGCGGCATGTACCGCAGCTACGCGGTGCTCCAGGGGGTGGATCGCGTGTTGCCCGTGGACGTTTACGTGGCCGGATGTCCGCCGCGTCCGGAAGCGTTGCTCGACGCGCTGATGCGGCTGCAGGCCCGCGTGGCGCGCGAGCCCATCCTGCGCAAGCTCAAGCGGCCCGGTCCGATCCTTCCGGAGGGGAAGAGCCGATGAAGGCGAAGGACCTGGCGCGGCAACTCCAAGGGCGGTTTCCCCGGCAGCTCGGGGAGCCGGCCGAGTTTCGCGGCGAGATAAGCGTGGAATTGAGCGACCCCGAACAGGTCATTGAGGTCTGCCGTTTCGCCAAGGAGAGCCTGGGGTTTGATTTCCTGTTGGATATCACGGGCGTGGACCTTTGCCGCGAAACGCCGCGTTGGCTGATCGTGTACGAGCTTTACAGCCTTGCGGCGCGAGCGCATTTGCGGTTGAAGACGCGCGTTCCGGAGGAGAAGAGCGAGCTGCCCTCGGTGACGAACGTGTGGCGGGCAGCCGATTGGCACGAGCGGGAGATCTGGGACATGCTGGGCGTTCGGTTCCGCGGCCATCCCGACCTGCGGCGCATCTTGATGTGGGAGGGCTACCCCTATCACCCGCTGCGGAAAGATTTCCCCCTGGCCGGCAGGGCTGTAGAGATTCCCGAGGGGCCTTCCGCCGAGCCTGCGCCCCAGGAAGGCGGGCCGTTTGTCTCCCGCCCAGGCGGACCCAGAGCGGCGGATCGCGAGCCGCGGGCCAGGCCGGTTGGAGAGGCGGAGGAAGAGGCATGAGCGAGGAGCGCCGGGAAGAGATTCGCTATCCGGACGCGGCGGCGCGTTGGGCGGCGCGGGCCGGATCCGGCGGCGGAGCCGCTCCGTCGGGGGGAGGGGAATCGAGCGAAGATCGGATCATCCTCAACATGGGGCCGTCCCATCCCTCAACCCACGGCGTTTTGCGCCTGGCTGTGGAGTTGGAGGGGGAGGTCATCCGGAAAGCGGTTCCGGAGGTAGGCTATCTGCATCGGGGCAATGAAAAAATCGCCGAAAATTTGACCTACACGCAGTTCATTCCCTACACCGACCGGCTGGACTATCTTGCGCCCCTGGCGAATAACGTGACTTACGCTCTGGCGGTGGAAAAATTGCTTGGCATCGATCGGGCGCTGCCGCCTCGTTGCCAGTATATCCGGGTCATATGCTGTGAGCTGGCGCGGATTTCTTCCCACTTGCTTGGCCTGGGGGCGTTCGCCATGGACGCGGGAGCGACGACGGTGTTTCTCTACGTTCTTACTGAGCGGGAGAAGATTTACAACCTGTGTGAATGGCTCACTGGAGCCCGGTTTACAACTTCCTATACGCGGATCGGAGGGTTGGCCCGCGACTTGCCGGAAGGTTGGACGACCGAGTGCCGGCGTTTTTGCGAGGAGGTGTTGCGCGCGCTGGACGATGTGGATCGGCTTCTGACGCGGAACCGCATCTGGATGGATCGAACCCAGGGCGTCGGCGTGATTCCCAAAAAAATGGCGATTGATTACGCCCTTACCGGACCGAACCTTCGGGGGAGCGGAGTCGATTACGACGTCCGGAAAGCCAATCCGTACCTGGTTTACGACCGGCTTAAGTTCGACGTGCCTCTCGGTTCGGAGGGCGATTGCTACGACCGCTATCTGGTGCGGATGGAAGAGATCCGCCAAAGCGCGCGGATTATCCGGCAGTGCCTGGATCAATTGCCCGACGGGCCGGTGAGCCTGGAGGACGGCAAGATCGTTCCCCCTCCGAAGGAAAAGGTCATGACCCGGATGGAGGAGCTGATCCACCACTTTATGCTGGCGACCGAAGGGGTGAACGCCCCTCCCGGAGAAATCTACTTCGGGGCGGAGAACCCGAAAGGCGAGCTGGGCTTTTACATCCACAGCAAGGGCGGCGGCGTGCCGTATCGCCTGAAGATCCGCTCCCCCTCTTTTGTGAGCCTGAGCCTCCTTTCCGAGTTGCTCCCGGGCAACTTGGTCAGCGACGTGGTTGCGATTCTTGGTTCGTTGGACTTTGTGATGGGCGAGTGCGACCGGTGAGCGCCGGGGCGGTCAGAACGCGGTGTGAAAAGGATGCGGGAAGAACCAACCGATGAGGTGAACGCGGCGATCGCGGAGATTGCGAGGCGCTATCCCCAGCCGCGGAGCGCGGCGCTGATGGTCCTCCACTTCCTCCAGGAACGGTTCGGCTGCCTGACGCCGCCCCTGATCGAGCAAGCCGCCGAACAATTGGGATTGCAGCCGGTCAACCTTTACGAGTTGGTCACGTTTTATCCGATGTTCCGGATGCGTCCGGCGGGCCGATGGCATTTGCGCCTGTGCCGCACTCTGAGCTGCGCCTTGGCCGGCTCCGCCGAGCTTCATCGCTATCTTTGCGAAAAGCTGGGATTGGACCCTTCCGAGCGCGGGCCGCAGACCACTCCGGACGGTCGGGTCACCGTTGAGTTTGTGGATTGCTTGGCCCGATGCCACCAAGCGCCCGCCGCCCTGTGCAACGAGGAAGAGTGGGATCGGGTGGACAAGGGGAAATTGGACGAGTTCCTCCGGCGACTGGAATCCGAGCGAGGGGATGAATTGGGCTGACAAAGAAAAATTGGCTGCCGGACTAGGATTCGAACCTAGACACGCAGATCCAGAGTCTGCTGTGCTACCGTTACACCATCCGGCAACCGCGCTTCCTAGCGTAGTCGGAACCGGACGCGAGTCAAGAGGAGTTTTTTAGAACCATGGCCGCCGAGCGCCGGCTTATCCTTCGCCATATTGATCAACCCGGCTATACGCCGGACATCGACTGCTATCGCCGCCATGGGGGCTACAAGACATTGGAGAAGGCCCTGCGGCTGGAAGCGGCCGAAGGGCCTGACGGTCGACGGCTCACGCCCCAGGAGCGGCTTCGCCAGGAAGTGGCCGTTTCCCAGTTGCGCGGCCGGGGCGGCGCGGGCTTTCCCACCGGGCTTAAGTGGTCCCTTGTGGACCGCACGAGCGGCAAGCCGATCCATCTCATCTGCAACGCCGATGAATCGGAGCCCGGGGCCTTTAAGGACCGGCAAATCCTTTACAAGGACCCCCACCAGTTGCTCGAAGGGATGATCCTCGCCTGCTATGCCAACGAGGCCCATCAGGCGTGGATCTACATCCGCGGCGAATTTATCCAGGGGGCCCGAATCCTCGAAAAGGCGCTCGAAGAAGCCCGGCGCGCCGGCTTTCTCGGAAACAACATTTTGGGCAGCGGCTATGACCTGGAGATCCACATCCACCGCGGAGCCGGAGCGTACATCTGCGGGGAAGAAACCGCCCTGATCGAGTCGCTGGAAGGCCGTCGCCCTTATCCGCGGGTCAAGCCGCCTTTCTATCCAACGGTCTTTGGGCTGTATCAGTGTCCCACCATCGTGAACAACGTCGAGACTCTCTGCGCGGTAAAGCACGTGATCGAAATGGGCGGCGCGGAGTACGCCAAGCTGGGCTCGCCCAATAACACCGGCACGCGCATTGTGTGCCTGAGCGGCTGCGTCCGACGGCCGGGTTATTACGAAATCGAGACGGGCAAGGTCACCTTGAGGGAGCTGATCTTCGAGGAGTCCTTTGGGGGCGGCTTGCGGGAGGGGCGCCGCCTCAAAGCGGTGATCCCGGGCGGCGTTTCTTCGAGAGTCTTTCGCGCCGGAGAAAAGGTCAAACTTCCCTCGTCGGATCCTTCAGAGCAGGGAGCCGCGCGCGCGGTGGACGCGCTGGACATTCCTTACGACTTCACCACGGTGGCCGCCGCGGGCAGCATGTCCGGAGCGGGGGCAATCATCGTGTTGGACGACACGGTGAGCATGGTCGAGGCGCTGGCCAACATCGCCGAGTTCTTCGCTCACGAAAGCTGCGGCCAATGCGTTCCTTGCCGGGAAGGCTCGTTCTGGATCTCGGAAATCCTTCGCCGGATTTTGCGCGGCGAGGGGCGGCCTCAGGATCCGGACGAGCTGCTTCGCATCGCCCGGAACATCGCCGGGGGCAAAACCGTCTGCGCTTTCGGGGACGCGTGCGCCCGGCCGGTGGAAAGCTTTGTGACCAAGTTCGAAGAAGAGTTTCGGGCCGCTTGCGGGGCGCGGATCGGCGCGCCGGCAGGGGGAGAGTGACGCCGCGCGGGCGGCTTGGAAAAAGAGCCATGGGCAGGGCGAATCAAGATCAACCGAGCGGTTCGGAGAAATCAACCGACAGCCGGCGGCCCGCGCCGTCCGACGCCTCTTCCAGCGCGGGGCAGGAAAAGCGGATCCGCGTTCGCGTCAACGGACGCAGGTTTGGGTTCCGGCTGCCTCGCCCGACCCGGTCACCGGCGAGCCCAAGCCGACCACCATAATGCAAGCCTGCGAGGCCGCTGGCGTTTACGTGCCGCATTTTTGTTATCATCCCAAGCTGCCGCCCGCGGGCAACTGCCGGATGTGCCTGGTCGAGTGCGGCGCGCCCGCTTTGGGGCCGGACCGGCGGCCTCTGATCGGCGCGGACGGCAAGCCGATCATCCGCAAGTCCCCTCGGCCTGTGAT
>JAGHDA010000198.1 GCA_021160185.1 Verrucomicrobiota bacterium | reverse complement strand
GTGTAGAGCTCATAACCGATCAAAATGCGGGAGGTGGCCAGATAGCCGTTGCCCCAGACTTCCGGGAAACGCAGGCCGATCAGCCCGACAAGCGCCCCCGCCGCGGCCAGCCGCGCCCAGAGGGGAAGCGGGGTCTTGTCGAAGGCTCGGCGGCTTAGGTCCATCAATTTCAAGAAGCCGGCTCCCGCCGCGCCGGCCGCCGCGCCCAGCGCAAAAAACCACGGCAGTTGAAATAGCCGGGTGAATTCCACCTGGGGAACCTGGTAGAGGGCTTCGATGCCGAAGAGGCTTCGGGAAACCATCGTGGCGGCCACCGAGGCGCAGAGCAAGGGAGCGAACAGGCTCATCGCAAAGGTGCCCAGGATGATTTGCGCCGCGAACACCGCTCCGGCGATCGGGGCGTTGTAAGCCGAAGCGATGCCTGCGGCCGCCCCGCAGGCGACCAGGAGCCGGAGCCGATAGGGCGGCCAACGCGCCAGTTGCCCCGCCTGGGAGGCGCTCAAGGCCGAGAGCTGCACGATGGAGCCCTCGCGGCCGATCGAAGCGCCTGTGGCGATGCTCGCCAGCGAGGAAAGCGCTTTGGTCAACGTGGCGCGGAACGGCAGCCGGCCGTCTCCCGCGATCACCACCTCCAGCAAGTTGGTGCTGCGGTTTGTGGGAAACACACGCCGCCCCCATTGCAACAGCCAGCCCGCCGCAGCCCCGCCCAAGCACGGCGCTAGAAGCCGCGCCCAGCGGCTGAGATGCTCGGCCAGAAGCACCGGATCGCCGCCGCGCCCGAAGAGCGCCCACTTGAGCCCTTCGGTGGCGTGGTAGAAGAGGAAGTTCATCGCGCCGGCCATTACGCCCACAAAGGCCGCCAGCAGGAGGTGGAACGTTTCCTCGGTGGGAAGCAGGGCTTCGCGCCACTCCAGAAGACGCTGGCGGTTCCGCTTCGCGAAGGAGCGAACAGCTTTCTTCACCCGCCGCCATTGAAGCAGGCGCGCCGGCATGTCCCTATCCTCGGCCGATTGCCCTTTCTTGCTTCAGGCCCGCCTTCCGCAGTTTTTCTCTCGTTTTTGCTCTCAACTGAACACCCACATCAGGAACGGGTGAACCAGCCACCAGATCAGCAACAAAAGGATCAGCGGGCTTAAGTCCACCGCTTGGGGCGCGTTGGGAAAAACGCGGAAGGGCCGCACGCATCGTCGGATCGGATTCAGGAAAGGCTCGTAAAACCGGTCAAGGGCTTGCTGGAGCCGACGCAAAGGCGGCGGGGCGAGCCAGCTCAGAATCACGTCGATAAAGAGCCCCAGGGCGAACAACTTGAGCGCCAGGTCAATCAGGTCTCGAAGTGTGGAGATCATTCATTGAGCCGTTTTTTTGTTTTTTGTCGAACCAGCCCTCGCGTCGCTCCAAGGGTATTGAAAAACCGCCGCGAGGTCAATCCGCAGCCGCTTCCCGACGCCCACAGCGGGGCGAAGGAAGGCGCGGGATCGCCCGGGAAAACGCCGGCAGGATCGGCCCGATCAGCTTCCGAGCGTCTCGCGGATCCCTGCGTCGAGGGCCTCGACGACGCGTTCGATCTGCTCCTCGCTCATGCAGTAAGGAGGCATGATCACCACCACGTCTCCCACCGGCCGGGTCAACACGCCGCGCCGGGCCATAGCCCGACACACCCGCGCGCCCGTCTGCGCCGCCGCAGGCCAGGGCTCCCGCCGTTTCCAGTCCTTGACCAGCTCCACCCCGGCCACGAGCCCCGTCTGGCGGATGTCGCCCACGGCTGGAAGCTTCCAGAGGCGGGACAAACTTTCGGTCAAGGCGCGCTGAAGGCGGCGACGGGCGGCGAGGGTTTCCGGCGCGCGGAGCAGACGCAGGCTTGCCAGGGAAACCGCCGCGCCGAGCTGGTTGCCGGTGTAGGAGTGGCCGTGAAAGAAAGTTTTGAATTCGGCGTATTCGCCGAGGAATGCGTCGAAGATCGATTGGGAGCTCAACGTGGCGGCCATGGGCAGGTAGCCGCCGGTCAGGCCTTTGGCCAACGCCATCAGGTCCGGTTGCACGCCTTCATGGTGGCAGGCGAAGAGGGGGTTGCGCGTTTTGTCCCCAGGCCGAAAGCCGGTTCGGCCGAAGCCGGTCATGATCTCGTCGGCGATAAGCAGCGCGCCGTGGTCCCGAACCAGGGCGGCGGCGCGCCGCAGCCAGCCTTCGGGCTGGGGTCGCATCCCCGCCGCGCCCTGAATCAGCGGCTCAAAGACAAAGGCTGAATATGGCCGGCCCCGCTTGCGGGCGCGTTCCAGACGTTGTTCCAGGGCTTTCAAGCACTCCCAGCGACATCGCCGGTATTCCCGGGCGTCGGCCCGCTCGGGTTTAGCTTTGTTGAAGCGGCATCGGTAGCAGAACGGCGAAGGAACCTGGTCTGTCTTGAAAAGCAGCCCGCGGTAGGCGGCGTGGAACAGGTCGATGTGCCCCAGGCTTACCGCGCCGATGGTGTCCCCGTGGTAGGCCGCGCCTAGGGAAAGGAAGCGGGGCTTCGGCCCGCGGCCGGTTCGCCGCGCGAATTCGTAAGCCATTTTGAGCCCGGCCTCCATGGCTGTGGAGCCGTCGTCCGAGTAGAAGACCTTGGCCAGACGCGGACCGGGCAGGGCTGCTGCCTCGCCCTTTTTTCCGCGGAAAAGCCCCGGCGGGTTGGCGACTTTGACGAGCTGTTCGGCCAGGAGGGAGGCGGGCTCGTTGGCCAACCCCAACGCGGAGGAATGGGCGATCCGTTCGAGCTGGACGCGAACGGCCTCGTCGAGGTCCGGGCGCCGATGGCCGTGGAGGTTTGTCCAGATGGAGGCATTGGCGTCCAGGTAGCGATTGCCGCGGGCGTCAATCAACTCCGGACCTTCGCCGGCCACGATGAGGATCGGTTCTTCCCGGAGCCAATCCTTCATCTGCGTGAAGGGATGCCAGAGATACTTGTGATCCAGTCGTGCCAGACGGTTCATGGTCATTAAAAAGCTTCCGCCGCAAGCTCCGTGCAGGAAGCCAGAGCTTCGGCGAGTCGATCGATCGCTTTTAGAGAGTGGGCGGCTGTCAGGGAAATGCGCAAGCGCTCAGCGCCCCGCGGCACGGTCGGAAACCGGATTGCCGGAGCCAAGACGCCCTTTTCTTCAAGAATTGCGGCGGCGGCAAGGGCCAACTCATTCGAACCGAGGAAAATCGGGAAAATCGCCGACTCGCTGCGAGGACGGCGGAGTCGTTTCCGGAGGCGAAGGATGTTCTTTCGAAGCGCCCTACGGCGCGCCGTTCCTTCGGGGCTTGTCATGATTTCCAAGGCCGCCAGAGCCGCGGCGGCGGCGGCTGGGCAGGGGCCGGTGGTGTAGATAAAACTCCGCGCTTTGTTCGTAAGCCAGCGGATCAAACGACGCGAGCCGCAGACCGCTCCGCCCGCGGCGCCGAGCGCTTTGCCCAGCGTGGCCACCCGAACTTCCACTCGATCTTCCAGTGACCAGGCGGCTGTCAGGCCCCGGCCTTCAGGACCCAGCACGCCGATAGCGTGCGCCTCGTCCACCATCAGCCACGCTCCGGCTTCTTCTTTAAGGCGCACCAGCTCCGGCAGCGGCGCCGCGTCCCCATCCATCGAGAAGACCGCTTCGGTGATGATGAGGATGTTTCGCGTCGCGGCGCTCCGGAGTCTCTTTAACACGCGCTCCAGCGCCCCTATGTCGTTATGGGGAAAGACCCGCAGCGTCGCCCCCGACAGCCGCGCCCCATCCACCAAAGACGCGTGGCAAAGGCGATCCAGCACCGCGCAATCCCCGCGGGAGAGCAGCGCGGGGATTGCGCCGATGTTGGCGGAGTAGCCTGAGGGGAAAAGCAGGGCCGCTTCGGCGCGGAGGAATCGAGCCAAGGCCTCTTCAAGTTTGTGGAACAGGTCGAGCGAACCGGAAAGCAGCCGCGAAGCCCCAGCTCCCGCGCCGCGACGGGTGACGGCCTGGATTGCGGCTCGGCGCAGTTTCGGATGAGCGGCCAGGCCCAGGTAGTCATTCGACGAGAAGTTCAGGAGGGTTCGCCCCGCGCGCGCGACGACGGGGCCTTGCGCGGAAGCAACAGGATGGAGCTTGCGTTGGAGCCCGATTCGACGGGTCTCCTTCAATTTCTCTTGAAGGAAATTGTCAAAAGTCACTGCGGAATTACTTTACAATATGGCGCGGGACAAAAGCAATCTTCTGCCGCTTTGGAGCCTTAATTCCGGGCCGGTTTCGAGGCTTTCTCCCTGCGCCGGAGGCGCCGCGCGCCTGCGAAAAGAAGCGCGCCAAGTGCGAAGGGCCACCCGAAAAACTCCGGCTCGGGCACGGCGCCGAGGATGAAGCTTCGGTACTCAGCCAGATCCCCGGCGTAACTTCGGTTCCCGACAACCGCCGTGTCCGAGGGCTGATCTTTATAAATTCCGCGGTAGAGGATGACTCCTGCAAGCTCCCACTCGCCCCCATTTTCGTAAAATACGCCGCCTCCTGAATCGCCCGGCGTTACTTGGCCCTCGCCGTCCACAGGATCCCAATCCCCATAGAATGTTTCCGTGGTTCCGTACGGATTCACCGTGATT
>JAGHDA010000063.1 GCA_021160185.1 Verrucomicrobiota bacterium | reverse complement strand
CTTTTGAGGGGGAGGGGCCTTTGGCTGAGCCGAATCTGCGCGGCGAGGCGGTGTTGGAAGGGGTTCGAGCCGGCAAGGCGGCGCCGTTGCGGATCCGCGCTGCGTGGGAAAGCCGAGGATTCCGCGACGGCCAGGCGCGGATCGAGGCGGAGAACCTCCGCGCCCGGTTGCGGGCGGAGGCGGCGTTTCGAAAAACGGGGGCCGAAGAGTGTGAGTGCCGGCTTCAGAGTTTGGTTGTGGAGGAGTCCGGCGCGGCCGGGATTCCCCCAGCGCTTCGATTGGAGGCCCCGGCCCGATTCCTTCTGCGCCTTCCGGGCGCGTCGAAGCAAGGCGTTTCCCCGACGCTCGCCTTCTCGCCGGTCCGCCTGAGCGGCTCGGCGGGAGCGATCGAGCTGGAGGGCGAGCTTCGCTTCCCGGGCCCGGGGCGGCTCCGGCTGCTGGCGAACAACGCGCGCGCGGATCGTTTGGGCGCATTGGCGGGCCTGGCGGGCGCGCGCCTGGGCGCGCGGGTGAAGCGGCTTGCCCTTGCCGCGGAATGGAGCGATGGCCCTCTTACAGGGCGCGCGGAAGGCGCGCTGCAATGGCCTGGCCTGGCTGCCGGCGAGCCGTCGGAGTTGGCTTTCTCCCTCGCGGCCACGAACGGAATGCTTCGGCTGGAGAAATTGCGTTGGACTGGAGCGGCCGGGGCGGCGCTTACGGCTTCGGCGCGGTTGCCCGTCTCGGTTTCCTTGGCCGGCGGCGCGCCGAGGCTCCGCGTCCGGAAGGAGAGCCCGTTGGCTCTTGATCTTCAGATCCCGGCGGACAGCTTCCTCTGGCCCTATCTCGGCCGTCGATTCGGCCTCCGGATCGAGGGCGCGGAAGCGGCGCTGCGCGTTTCGGGAACGCCGCGAGAGCCGGCGTGCGAGGCGACGGCGCGGGCGCGCAGGGCGGCGCGCCTTGCCGGGGCTCCGGATGGGAAGCCGTGGCCGCCGCTCGAGAATCTTGCCGTCGAGCTGAGCTGGCGCGCGGGGAAGGCGCGGCTTCGCGTCCGGCGCGCGGAGCTTGCAGGCCAGCGGGCGGAGGCGGAGGCGTCCGTCCCGTTGCGCCCGGAGGATCTGGTCGGCTTGGGCAAAGAGCTTGGGGGGCGGTTGCTGCGCCGGGCGCGCCTCCGCGTCCGGCTGGACGAGTGGCGGCTGGCGGCCTTTGCGCCGTGGTTGGGGAAAAGCCTTGGTTGGGAGGGGACGGTGTCCGCGGACGCAGGTTTTGATCCGGGACTCCGGCCTGCGGGGCGGCTTCAGATCCGAGGGGCGGGGCTGAATCTGCCTGAGGGGTTGGCGACTCTGCGCGAAGGCGCCGCTGTGATCGTGGGCGAGCCGAAGGCGATTGTTTTGACCAACCTGAGCTTCTTGTGGAACGGCCGTCCGGTGAAGGCCCGCGGGCTCTGGCGGCTTGAGCCCGGCGTCTCTCCGCGTTTCGAGGCGCAGCTTGTCGGATCGGATCTCACGCTTCTAAGGCGGCCGGACTTGTTCCTTCGCGGCAGCGTGAAGGCGCGTCTTGTGGGGGATTCGCCGACCGACGCCGCGTTGAGCGGGGAGGCGACCCTGACCAACAGTCTGGCGTTGAAGGACCTCGAGTCGCTGCTTGCTCCGGGGGTGTCCGGGCCGAGCGCCCGCCCGCCTTTCTTCAGGATTTCCACGTTTCCCTTCCGGCGGTGGAAACTGGACGCGGCGATTCGAGGGGAGCGGTTCCTGCGCATTTCCTCGCCTCTCTTTGCGGGCGTGGCTTCGGCCAACCTCCAGTTGAGCGGGACGCTGGGCGAGCCGATTCTGACGGGCGATCTGACGGCGGCCTCCGGAGCGGTCATCTTTCCGTTCGGCAGGCTTGCGGTGGATCTGGCGCGGGTTGCTTTCACCGAGCAGGATCCGGAGCGGCCCAAGCTGAGCCTTCACGCCTCGGGGTTGAACTACAGTTACGCGGTGCAGCTTGACGTGAGCGGACCGGCGGACGCGCCCCAAGTGATCTTCAGCTCCGTCCCGCCGCTTTCTCCCGCCGAGATCCTGGCGATGCTCACCGCGGGCAAGATCCCGGGCAACGCCTTTGCCTATACCTCCCAAAGCAGGCTCCAACAGTTCGGGCTTTTTCTGGGCAAACAGTTTCTCAGCGGGTTGGCCGGCGATCCGGGCGAGTCGCGCCTGAGCATCCGCACCGGAGAAGAGGTGTCCGAACGGGGACGGCTGACTTACAGCATTGAATACCGCCTTTCGCCGAAGTGGTCGGTCTTCGGCATGCAGAATCGGTTCGACGATCTGTTGGGCGGCTTCAAATGGAGGATCTATGCGAAGTAGCCGGCGCGGCGGGGCGCGGAGCCGGTCAGGACTCGCTCTTTGCTTTTGGCTGCTTTGGATGGCGGCGGGCGCGGCGTTTAGACCGACGAGCCTCGCGGCGGCGGAGAAGGCGGCGGCCCGCCCGAAGATCCACGTCAGAGGCTTGGGACTGGTCGGCAACCGGAGGGCGGAGATTTGGCTGCGGCGGCTGGTCTCCGGCGAAGCGGCGGGGGGCGCGTTGGGGGCGGCGCAGATTGAAGACGCGGCTCTGCTGCTGCTTCACGAGACGGCCCGGCAAGGATTCCTCCGCGCCAGGCTGGATGTGCGGTTGCGCACGCCGGAAGGGGCGGAGCGGAGCTTTGTCGGGTGGACGCAGGCCACTGTGGAGCTGCCGCCCGAGGCGCGCGCGCGGGAGGTTTGGTTCCGGTTGAAACGCGGCGTCCGGTTCCATTATCGGAAGGTTGAGTTCTCGGGGCTGCATTTCCTGAAGCGGAGCGCAGCCCTTGGCTTTTTCTATCCGACGGGGAGCCTGTTGGCCCCGGCGGCGGAGCGGCCTTATCACCCGGAGACGTTCCGGAAGGCGATGCGCAACCTCCAGCGGCGTCTTCGCGACGAAGGATTTCGGGAGGCGACTGTTTCCGCCGCCGCTCTGCAAGTGGATGAGGCGAGCGGAAACGTGGACGCCGCGATTCGGGTTGTGGAGGGCCCGCGCTACTACGCGCGCAAAATCCGCGTTCGCGAAGAAGGAAGCGAAGGCGCTCCGGCAAGCGAGCGGGAAGAAGCGGTTTCGCCCGGCACGGTGTTGACGGCCGCGTGGGAATCTGCGGCGTTGGAGAGGCTGCGGGCGGCGGCCTATCGGGAAGGCTATCCGGAAGCCTCGGCGGAGGCCCGCCTCGAGCCGGTCGCGCGCGGGGAGGGACGCTGCGAAGCGGACTTGGCGGTGACGCTGCGGCGCGGCCGGCGGATCCGGCTGGGCGAGATCCGGCTTTCCGGAAATCGCAAGACGCGGGAGAGTCTCCTGCGCCGCCGGGCCGCGCTTTCGGGGCCGTGGTTGGATCGGCTGGCCGTGGACAAGGCGCGGGAGCGATTGATCCGGCTGGGGGTCTTCAAGGCGGTCGAGGCCCGGTACGAGGAGAGAACCAACCGGGTGTGGGACGTGGGGTTCCATCTGAAAGAAGTTCCGGCGGCGGAGGCGCGGCTGCTCTTCGGCTACGGCAGCTACGACCTGGCCTTCGGCGGCGTGGAGCTTTCGCAGAACAATGTGTTTGGCCTGGCCCATGCCGCAAGACTCCGGCTTATTCAATCGTTTCGCTCCACCTCGGCGCGCTACGCCTACACGGCGCCGGAGGTGTTTCGGCCGGGGTTGACTGCGTTTGCCGCGGTGGAAGGCCTGCGCCGGGAGGAGGTCACGTTCGACCGGGAGGAGTTCAAATGCAGCGTGGGTTTGCGGCAAAGCTTTCCTTCCGTCCGGCAATCGGCGGGGCTGCGTTATTCCCAGGAAATTCTCCGTTCGGAGGCGTCGCCGAGAGCGGAGCGAACCGGCCGACGACGGGCCGGCGCGTTCATCCTGGATTGGGCGTACGACGGGCGGGACCGGCCGCTTTCGCCGCGGAAGGGGGCGCGCGTGTTTCTGTCGACGGAGTGGGCGCAGCCCGAGTTCGGCGGCGAGGCCGCCTACCAGCGGGTTGAGGTCGGTTTCAGCGCCCATGCGCCTCTTGCTCCGGGGTTGTTCCTCCATTGCAGCTTATGGCACGGGGCGGCGGGCTCGTTCCTGAGCGGAAACGCCGACGGTCTTCCGTTCAACAAGCGCTTCTTCCCCGGAGGCGACACGACCCTGCGGGGGTACCAGCGCGGCGAGGCGTCGCCGATGGACGCCCGAGGCCGGCAGCTTGGGGCCGAGAGCGTGGTCATTGGCAACCTGGAGCTGGAAAAAGCCGTCACGCGTCGGTGGTCGGCGGCGGTGTTTCTGGATTACGGCGGGATGGCCGCCCAGCTGGAGGATTATCCGATCGCCGAGAGTCTTTGGTGCGCGGGGGTCGGCCTGCGGTGGAACACGCCGGTGGGGCCGGTCCGGCTCGAATACGGGCGCAACCTGAATCCCCGGCCCGGCGATCCCGGCGGCACGGTGCACTTCTCGGTGGGCGCTCCGTTCTGAAAAGGCCGCCTCAGTTCTTGGGGCGGAGCTGGGGGAAGAGGATGACGTCCCGGATGCTCGGCCGGCCCAGAAGCATCATGCAAAGCCGGTCGATGCCTACGCCCAGACCGCCTGCGGGAGGCATGCCGTGTTCCAAAGCCATGAGGAAGTCTTCGTCCAGGTTCTGCCGCTCTTCTCCGACCTGTTCCTCCAGCCGCTTGCGCTGCTCGATCGGGTCGTTCTGCTCCGAATACGCCGGAGCGATTTCCTGGCCGTTGATGCAACATTCGTAGACGTCGATCGTGTCCGGATCCTCGGCGGAAACCTTGGCCAGGGGAATGAATTCCCTCAGCACGTGAGTCACGAAAGTGGGCTGAATAAGAGTCGGCTCAATCAGCTTTTCGAACACGGCCTTGGTGACCTCGAAATCCTCGGCGCCCTTGGCGATGTCTCCCTCCAGCTTCAACGTTTCCAGGGCGGTCTTGCGCCGTTGCGCGGGGTTCAGGGCGAACCAATCCTCGATGCCGGTCCGCTTCCGGACTTCTTCCTTGACCAGATCCTTGAAGGGGACCCGCCGCCAGGGGGGCGTCAGGTCGATGGTTCGGATCACATTGCCTTCCTCGTCCTTGTGGTCGATCTTGAGCCCGCCGAGGACGGTTTTGGCGACGTGGCACACCATCGACTCGAGCAGCTCCATCATGCTCCGGTAGTCTCCGTAGGCCTGGTAGACTTCGAGCATTGTGAATTCGGGGTTGTGCCGCCGGGAAATGCCTTCGTTGCGGAAGACGCGTCCCAGCTCGAACACGCGGTCGAAGCCGCCCACCAGGAGCCGCTTGAGGTGCAGCTCCAGCGCGATGCGCAGGTAGAAGTCGCGTCCCAAGGCTTTGTGATGAGTGACAAACGGTTCGGCGGCCGCCCCGCCCGCCGCGGCCTGAAGGATGGGCGTCTCCACTTCTACAAAGCCGCGGCTGTGGAGGAATTGGCGGATTTCGTGGATGATCGCGCTGCGCTTGAGGAAGATCTCCCGCGTCTCTTCGTTGGCCATCAGATCCAAATACCGCCGCCGATACCGCAGTTCGATGTCCTCCAGTCCGTGCCACTTGGCCGGGGGCGGGCGCAGCGCCTTGGCCAGGAAGACGAAAGACTCAACTTTGACGGAGACCTCCCCTGTGCGCGTGGTGAACAGCGGCCCTTCCACGCCGATGAAATCGCCCAGATCCGCCTCCTTGAGCATGCGGAAGGCGGCGTCGCCGAGGACCTGTTTCTGGGCGTAGATCTGGATGCGGCCTGATTGGTCCCGCAGATCCATGAACTGGCTCCGGCCCATGTCCCGGTGGGCGGTGATTCTGCCGGCCACGGCCACACGGCGGCCCTCGACGTAGTTG
>JAGHDA010000022.1 GCA_021160185.1 Verrucomicrobiota bacterium | reverse complement strand
GGTTCTGCTCATAGGCGCTGTAGAAAACGAGGTAGACGTCGGACTTGCCCGACAGATCAATCGTCGGGGTAAGAAGCTCGGCGTATTGGCTGCCGCCTCGCTGGTCGGATTCCATGTAGACAAACTTACCCTGCATAAGACTTTGGAGGCGCTCTCCGTTGATATAGCCTTCCGGAGTGTTCAAACGGCGCACGGGGTCCCAACCGCCGTTTTGGCCGATATCGATCATGTGTTGCACCGAGAGGACGACCCAAGTGCGGTAGCTGTCGCTCGTGGGATCGTCGAGATTCTCGTTCCCCGTCGGCTCCATCGGGCTCCATGTGCTCCAGCCCGCAGGCGCGCTTCCCTCCGGCGTGGACTCGAAGTCCTCAAACCAGATCGGCTCCGGCAGAGTGAAATTGGCATAGGGAGCGATCTGGAAATTCCAGGCAGCTTCGCGCACGCCGCCGTCGCGGGTCGGGTCGGCGTAACTGATCTTGTATTCTTCGACGCTGAGGGGGTCGGACAACTTCGTCGGCGTGTAATGAATGCGGGTTTGGCCTCCCTCCTTAGGATCGATAACCGCGTCCGCCGTCACGTCCTCTCCGTTCCGGATCAGATGGAACGTAGAGGGATCAAAAGCCGCGTCATGGTCTTCGATGAGAAGCGAGACTTCCTGGGAAGGCGGAACGTTCTCGCTGTTCGGCAACGGATAAACGCCACGGATTGCCGGTCCCAAACTGAGCGTGCCGGGGCGGAGCGCGCTGTAACAAGGAATGCCCAAATCTTCGTTCAACAGGTATCGATCATCGGGATTGGCGGGATCGGCCGAGTACCAACTGACGTTATAGCCGCCGCCGCCCTGCTCATAGATCAGGCGAAAGCCGTACACGCCGTCTTTGGTGATTTCGAAGCTGAAGACGGTGTCCGCGGAACCGCGTCCTCCGTCGAACTCGCCCAGGGTAAGCTCTTCAAGGCGATCGTAGACGTTCCCGACCGTGACGCGGAAACCATCGTCGCTATTGACCACCATGGCGTAAGTTCCGGCCTCCAGGGGAATATAGGTGATTGCCTCCATCGCGATGTTGTCGGCGTGGCCTTCCATTCCGGGGATGCCGGGGAAAGTGCCGCCGCTGTAGTCGATCACTGCGTATTCATCATACGTGCCGTCAGGGTTAAACGGCCACGTGTCCAGGTCCGCGATGTTCTCGTAAGGCTCGCCAGTGGTCGGATTGATCAGGAAGCCGGCCAACTGGGCCTCAGTTCGGGCGAGGGAATTCGCCAGAGTGCCGTTCTGGTTGGATGCCTGAACCACGCGAACCTTGAATCCAACCTGAGCGGTGTCGACCGCGTCCACGGGCAAGGCATACTCCTCAGGCACTACCACCGGCGCAGGGCCTGCGTCCTGGCCGAGGCCTTGAAAACAGGCCATTGAGACGACGGCTCCGAGCGCGGCGACCCACTTTCCTGCGAAGTTCTGCTTCTGGATCTTCATATCTTTTATCCTCCTCTTAATGCAACTCAGCCCCTGGAAATCCAGGGGCTGAGCTTGATTCAGATCCTTTTACTCTCTCTCCTCCGAACGATCAGCCGCCGGAGAAGAATGGATTTAGGATTTAAAAGGGGGAATCCCATAGTGTTCTTCTTTGCCAGCTTAGATTTCCTAACGGTCATTTACCCTGGGGTTGGACGGGGCTGGTGGGTTGCGAACCAGGCTCTGTAACCGGCGGCAGCACAAAGCTGGGATCGCCTCCGGCTTGCCCGCCGCCGGGAGCCACAAACGGCCGCCCCGGCATATTCCACGAAGGCGTCGGCGTCCACGCGCGAACCCGCTCAAACTCCGGCAGGTAGCCCATCATCTGGCTGGTGGCGCTGCGAAGCTCATTTGCCAAACTGGGCAAGGTCTCGATCACGCCGCCCTCATTGTTATTGAGCGTAGGCTCAAACGTGAACCCGGCCCGCACTTCGAATCGATTCGCCTTGGTCTTGCCAGGCGGGGTGTAGAGCACGTAGCCCCGGCCTTCCAACACGGTAAACTCGCCGCGCGAGGTGGCCGTAATCCGCGTCCCCCGCACGCCGCACAAAGCCGTCGGCGTCTTGATCTCAAACTTCGAGGCGGCGTTGAGCCGACGCACCAGCGCGTGGATCTTGCCCTGAGGAAGATCAAGCAATGTGGTCACAACGGTCTCTCCGGCTCCCTTCCGAATTTCCAGCGTGGTTAAGCCAAGCGTGGTGCTGGGAGCCAACCGAACCAGCGGCCCATTCTTGCCCAAATACAGATCTACCACTCCCGCCCCGTCGGTCTTGATTTTGGCGCCCTGCTTGAGCACCGTGCCCACCTGAACCGCATTCCAGGTCTTGCCGTCGACGGAGTAGGACGCAGAGCCGGCCCGAATCGACTGCACTCGAGCCTGCCCCTGGTCGGCTTGTCCGCTCACCGCGACCGTCCACGCCACTGCGAGACTCGTCGCTGCCCCCATCAAAAAACGCGCATGCTGTTTCATAGAATCGCTCCTGCTACAGACCTCCACTCGATCGTTCAGCCACGAGTCTACCGCCCCAGAAACAAATGTCAATGGCATAATCCCCTGGAAAAATAAGAAAATTAGCCTTGTCAGCTGCCCCAGAAAATGGAAACAAAAATGCTCATTTATTCTGTTATTTGAAGTGATATTTTTAGAATCCGATCCATGGGCCATCATTATGTCCTCCCTTGCATTTCGAGGCCTTCGGGGAACAATAAAGCGGAGACAAGAACGAGTCGCCTCGACATCGAAACTAACACAACCCATTGCAACTCAAGCAGATCCAAGTCGAATCCTATGCGGGCGGCAAAGCGGACGAAACGCCCAGGCGGGTTCTGATCGCTGGAGAATGGCTGGAGGTTGTCGAGGTTGTCGATCGCTGGCACCAAACGGAATCCCGACTCGGCTGGCCGCGGGCGGATTATTTCAAAATTCTCGATCCTTGCGGAGGTCTTCACCTTCTCAAACACGATCTGGAAGAAGACCTCTGGTTTCTTGTTCGCTCTTGGTCCGTTCCCGAACCCCGATGAAACGTCCCGCCCCCTTACACTCATGGGAGTTGAGCCCCAAAGAGGCTGCGGCCCTCCAACGACGGCTGGCGGCAAGGGTCCGGATTGAACGCCCCTCGGGGCCCATCCGTTTTGTGGCGGGTCTGGACGCGGCTTTCTCCCGCGACGGCCGGCGATGCCTGGCGGCGGCTGTGGTGTGGGATTGCGAGCTGCGTCGTCCCGTGGAAGAGGAAGTGGCGGAAGTTCCCCTGAAGTTTCCTTATATTCCCGGTCTGCTTTCCTTTCGCGAGGCCCCGGCTTTGCTGGCGGCGCTCGACAAGCTGCGCCGCGCCCCGGACGCGTTGATGTGCGACGGCCAGGGGGTGGCTCACCCGCGCCGATTCGGGATCGCTTCGCACATGGGCGTGTTCTGCGATCTTCCCTCGGTGGGCTGCGCGAAAAGCCGGCTCACCGGGGCGCACGAAGAGCCCGGTCTTCGCCGGGGAAGCTGGACGCCTCTGGTCGACGGCGGAGAACAAATCGGATTGGTGCTCCGGACACGCGATCGGGTCCGCCCTCTCTACGTAAGCGTGGGGCACAAGATGGACTTGGAGACGGCGCGGGAGCTGACGCTTCGCTGCGGCGCGGGCTTCCGCTTGCCGGAGCCGACTCGGCTAGCGGATCGGCTTGTGGCTGAGGCGAAAAAAAAGCTTGGGAAATAAGCGGACGCCAGGCTCGCTCAGCCCCCGCCGTGTTCCGCGGAAGGCTCTTCGAAAGCCGCCTCCTCCATCTGCCGGAAATAGTCCAGAGTCTTTTCGGCTTCCTCCTGGTCCACCACGCTCAAGGCCACTCCGACATGGACTACGACGTAGTCCCCCACTTTCGCCTCGGGCACGAAAGCAAGACTGACTTCTTTGGTTACGCCGCCGAAACTGACGCGACCGCGCCGTTCCAGATCGTCTTCGCCGCTGATTTCCAGGATTTTTCCCGGGACCGCCAAGCACATAAATTTACGTCCCTCTTTGGCGCGGAGCTTTTCCCGCGTCCCAGAGCCTCGGGTTCAGTACGGGGTGGGCAGCATGACCTCGCCGCCTTCCAGGAAGCCCTGGAGGTGGCGGATGCGGGTGGGGTGCCGCATCTTGCGGAGCGCCTTGGCCTCGATCTGGCGGATGCGCTCACGGGTCACCTTGAACTGCTTGCCCACTTCTTCCAACGTGCGCGTGTAACCGTCCAGGAGTCCGAAACGCAGCTCCAACACCTTTCGCTCTCGCTCCGTGAGGGTGCCGAGCACCTCGTTGAGCTTTTCGCGAAGCAGGCTGTAGCTGGTCATATCCGAGGGGTTCTCCGCGCTCTTGTCTTCGATAAAATCGCCGAAATTGGTGTCCTCGCTGTCGCCCACCGGAGCCTGGAGGGAAATGGGCTGTTGGGCCATCTTGAGGACCGCCCGCACTCGGTCCACGGGCATCTCCATCTCGTCCGCGATTTCCTCCGGGGTGGCTTCGCGGCCCAGTTCCTGGACGAGTTGCTTTTGCACCCGCATCAGTTTGTTGATCGTCTCGATCATGTGGACCGGGATGCGAATCGTCCGAGCCTGGTCCGCGATGGAACGCGTGATCGCCTGGCGGATCCACCAAGTGGCGTACGTAGAAAACTTGTAGCCTCGCCGATACTCGAATTTCTCGACCGCCTTCATCAGCCCCATGTTGCCCTCCTGAATTAGGTCCAAGAAGGAAAGGCCGCGATTGGTGTACTTCTTGGCGATCGAGATCACCAGACGCAGATTCGCTTCGACCATTTCCGTCTTGGCCTGATGGGCCTTCCGCGCCCACTGCTGGAGATCACGGTAAGTCGCCAGATAGTCCGGATAAGGCATGCGGACAAAATCTTCCAGCCCGGTGATTTTCTGCCGCAACCCCTGGATCATCTGATCCCGTTGAGCGCTTTTGCGTTGGGACTCGAGTTCCTGGAGGGTGCGCAGGCTGTCCTGGAGGTTTTCGTAGATGCTTTCAGCCACCAGGCACATCTCCTCGATAACCTTTTGCTTGTAATAGAACTTCGGGAAGACCGCCTGGAGCTTCTTGTCGGCGCGTTGGAGTTTCTTATGGAGCTCCTCTTTCCGCTTAGGATCGCTTTCCTGTTTCCAGGCTGCATAGGCGACGTCGACCTTTCCATCCAAGCTTCGGACCTCCCTAACCAACCGCCGAAGGGCTTTGAGATGGGCTTCACGGCTATCGATCTTCTTGTCCACAATTACCCGGTCAAACCGCTCCTTCGGCGGCTCCGAGATGAGCTTCTCCGCCAAGGCGATGTGCTCTTTGCCCGTAAAACCGAAGCTGTAGATAATCCGCTTGACCTCCAGCTCCGCGTCCTCGATGCGTTTGGAGATCTCGACTTCCTGTTCGCGGGTAAGCAGAGGCACTTGCCCCATCTGTTTGAGGTACATCCGGACCGGGTCATCCAGAATATCAAGCCGGGCTTTTTCCTCCTCGGCGTTGCCCTCGGGCTTGATGTTGTCGACCTCGGCCTGATCGACAATGTTGATCTCCAGATTGCGAAGCTTGGTGTAGATGTCGTCCAAAACCTCGGGATCGATCATCTCTTCCGGGAGAGCCTCGTGAATATCGTTATAGGTGAGATGACCCTGCTCCTGAGCGAGCCGGACCAGCTCTTTGATCTTCTCATTTACATTCACCGGGCCCTGTTCCGCCTTGCCCTCTTCGGACCCCGCGGGACGTTTCTCCGCAAGCTTCGAAACCGGCTTCTTGCCAGCGGCGGACCCTTTCGCCGCGGCGCTCTTCGTTTGGACCGCCCCTGCCTTCCCAGCTTTCTTCCCGGGCTCAGGCTTTCCGGATTTCACCAGCTTTTTCTCCGCCGGTTTTTTCTCGCGCTGAACAGTCTTCTTCGAAGCCGCCGTTTTCCCCTTGGCTGGCGCGGCTTGGGACTTTCGAGAACTCGCCGAACTCCGCCGCTTGGCGGCCGGCTTCTTCGGGGCGGCGGCTTCCGTTTCCTTGCCGGTTGGGCGCTTGGCGGCGCGGCTCTTGGCGCGAGGCGCCGCGGCCTTGTTCGCCTTTGCGAGTTTCTTGGGTTCGGAGGGCTTCCCCTTGGACTTTGCCCTCGCGCCTTTGGCTGAAGAAGCTTTCTTCGCTTCGGAACTCGCCTTCGGGGCGGTTTGGGAAGCGGGAACAGTTTCTTTTTTCTCGCGGGACCGCTTGGATTTGCTCACCGTCGATTTCGCCATATGCAGATTGGCTTGCCTCTCAACCTCCCGAAAAAATCCACAAAAAGACTGAATACTGTGCCTTTCCCTTCCCCTCCGGTCAAGGGGCGTTCAACAAGTTCTTGATTTTATGGACATGTTGCGAGGGAGAGAGCCTATGCCGACTGCTCGCGTTTCTTCAGTTCTTCCGCCGTCCGGCGGCGCAATGCCTCCAGACGCGGCCGAAGCTCTTCCTTCGTTTCCGAGTCCATCCGATCAATAAAGAGAATTCCCCGGGTGTGATCATATTCATGCTGGATGGCTCGGGAGAGAAGCCCCCCTGCCCGAAACCGAATCGACCGGCCCTCCGCGTCCGCCGCTTCCACTTCCACCCTTGCCGGGCGGGCAATGTCGGCGTAGATCTCCGGGAAGCTCAGGCACCCTTCCACCCCGGTTTCCGGGGGGCCGAGCGGCTTGACGCGCGAGTTGATCAGCACCAGCGGCATTCGGTCTTCGGGACGGACCTGCCGACCGTCAATCTCCATTACAGAAGGCCGCGACTGGGCGGGGCGCACATCGACGACATAAAGCTGCAGAGCCCGGCCCACCTGGTGCGCGGCAAGCCCCACGCCGTCATGTTTGCGCATCGTTTCCATCATCGCCGCCGCCAACTCCCGGAGGCTCTCATCAAACTCGGTCACGGCGGCGCCCGGCCGTCTCAAAACAGGGTTCCCGTAATACGCAATTTCGAGCTTCATCTTCCTTTCTCTTGAATGAAAGCGCGGCCTTTTCCCGCGCCTTCGATCTTCGGCGTCGGAGACAGGCTCTCGGCGGCGCCTCAAAAGACCCTACTCTCCGTAAGCAATCTCCGGGTCGCGGAGCGTGGCGGCCAAATCGGCCGTCGAGGGGCTCTTGGCGGTTCGCACGTAGAAGCCGCTGGCGGTCACCGCCGTCAACAAACAATCCATATCGTCCAACCCGAGGAGCTTGCCCAGGCAGAAGCCGGAATTGAAATGGTCTCCCGCGCCGGTGGTGATCAGAGGTTGATCGGTCACGGGACCAGGAGTGAGGGCAACCTTCCCCTCGCTCACGGCCAACGCATACGCCACCGGGTGGATTACCAACGTCTTCACCGGGACGGCCTTCGCGATCTGAAGCGCCAGCTTGCTGAGCCCTTCGGGCGTGCTCTCGGGCGTTCCCAGCCCCAGCGCCTTGGCTGTCTCGTACGCCTCCTTTTCGTTCAAGCCCAAGGTGACATCGAAACGCTCGCCGAAGCGCACGATCAATTCGAAGGCGCGCCGGATGTCTTCGCTCGTCCTCTTCTCCGGATCCGCCAGGTCGAAAAACATCGGTCGGCGGGGCCCTGAGGGCAGGTTGGGCACAACCTCCTCCAACACAGCCTCCCACACCTCGCTCATATAGGGCAGCATCGTCCAATTGACAAACGCCGCCATCGAATCGCCCGCCAGATGTCGCTCAAATTCTTCGCGCGACCAACGATTCCGGATGTTTTCCCAGTTCACCTCGCGCAGGGACTCATGCAGCCCGAACAGAAGCTTGCCGTCCGTGAACTCGTAGGCGTCGGTCAACCCCGGATCGGCGATGGTGTGGACTTCGGCCCGCTCGGCGAATTCGCGGAAGACCGGGTGCAGCTCGGGCCATCCCAAGCAGCCCACGTAAGTGACCCGCACGCCCAGGGCAGCCAAGGCGTTGCCCATGATAGGGCCGTTGCCGCCCAGCTTTTCCATGCGCTTGACCAACTCGATGTTGGTGCTCTTTCCGGCCGCGGCGGCGATCCGCTCGGCGAACTGGGCGATGGTTTGGACGCGGGTGTAAGACTCGGCGCTTTCCCGTTTGTCCACCACGTGGAGAATCTTGTCCACGAAACCGTCCAGCCCGAGAAACGCGCTCAGCTCTTTGACCCGCGCCGCATTAGCCTCCAGCTTCGCGGCGCACTCCCGACGTTGTTCCAACGACGCTTTCATCCCTTCCTGTTCTGCGCTGCTTTCCGCCCGACGAGGCGAAGTTTTAATCGTTCAATCTAACCCAAGCCAAGGAAAACTCAAACAAAACTTCTCTTCCGCAAAACCGCCGCCTTCCCCGCGCGGCCTCACGGCCGGCGAGGAAAGAAACGGAATGAAGCGATCAAAAAAAGCCGGGCGGGGCGCAAAGCCCGCGCCCGGCCGCCGCCCGAATCGCGCTAAGGTCCGGCGGGCTCCTTGCCGACGATGACTCTCACTGCCGGCGAGGCTCCGGAAGAGAGGTCGTAAATGTAATTCATGTTCAGGGCGCGCTCGATGCGGGCGCGCGAATCGGCCAGATGCGCTTCGGTGTAGGGGTCCAGATCGCCGCCCCGCTCCGCCAAAACCTTCTCGATCTGCGCCTTGATCTTCCGCAGCTCGGCCGCGGCCAGCGTCGCCGCAGGCTTGTGGGAAGCGCTCCGCCAACTGCCGGGCACGCTCAGGGAAATCATCCGCGTCAGGTGCTCCCGTTGCAAATCCCGCCGCAAGCTGGAAATCATCGGCTTGCGGGCGGTGAACTTGCCCTTGGGCGGCCGGATGACTTCCGACCAGACGGCCTGCCGCATTTTCTCGAAGATTTCCGGCAAGGTCACCGCGTCCTTGTCCCTCGGCGTCATGAACTCGTTGTCGTAAACCCGCCCCAGCGTGGTGGGGTTGAGGATCATCGTCAGGACGGAGGCCTGAATGCCGAGAATCCGGTCGTGGATCGGCCACTTGCTTTCCCCCACGGCGCTCTTCATGTCGTCCAGCCACTTATCCGAGCTCATGTGCTGGAGCAGGCGCGGGGTCAGCCCGAAGGCCTCGTCTCGGAAGGTGTTGGCGACCACGAAATCCAACGCTTCCCGCTGCCGTTTGGCGGGCGTCACTTCCAAAGGAGGCCGGTTGCCCGGATCGCCTTTCTTGTCGCGCCGCACAAACGTCCCGCCCAGCCAATTGGCCATCATGGCGACCGCCCGGGTCTGAAGCCCCAAGGTCAGCTCGTAGCCGTAACGGGCCCGCGCCCAGCTCTGCCCCTCCTTCACAAACTTGTCCACCAACCGCTCTCGGTGGTAGCGGACCAGCTCCATCTGTCGCCGGGCGTAGTTGATCGTGTCCTTGGCAAAGTCATACCGCCGGGCATAGGGATCGGGGCCGGAGACGTCCTCGTCGGTGGCATACGCCAGCTCCGGCTCGGAGGCGCGGGCGAGGATCTTCTTCAACTCCTCTGGCTTGGAAACCGGCTTATAGCCGTACTCGATAGCCCAGTAATCGTAAGGTCCCAGGTCGATCATGCAATAATCGCCCTGAAACTCGCCCTTTTGGATCCGGTAGATGTTGATCGGCAGATAATCCATCACCGAACCGGCGAGGGCCTTCTTGCCCTTGAATTTGGGACTGTTGATCTCCTCGAGGGTGTAAATGCTCGAGGCCTTGAAGTTGTGTCTCAGGCCCAGGGTGTGGCCGACCTCGTGAACTACCAGGTCTGCCACCAACGGCCCTACGAACCATTCGGGAATGCCGTCCAAGAGCTCGTCCTCCGGCCCGCCTTTCCCCTTCTTTTCCGGCCGGGCGGCGGCGATCTCATCGCCGTCCAGATCCCAGGTCATGGACATCAAGCCCAAATCGAGGGCGAGATAGGCGGGCGCGTCGCAATAGCCGTTGAATTGGCTGACGCGGCGGACCAGCCCGTCGAAGGGCTCGTCGCCCAGCAGCGTGGGGTCCGACCAGGCCAGCGGGTGGCCGCCGTAAAGCCGCGGGCCTCGGGCGCGGACGCGCTCGATCAACGCCGCCCGGTTGGCCGGCGGCGCCAGCAGCACGCGCGGGTCGAACTCCGGATGCTCCTCCAGCCAGGCCAGCGTTTCCGGCGAGAAGGAGTCGACGGCGATCTTGGGCAGCAAGTTGTTGTACTGCCGCCAGTAGTGCCGGATCCAACCGTCGGTCAGGATGATGTCCGCGTCCAGAATCTCGCCGGTTTCAGGGTTGACCCGGCTCGGGCCGATGGCCGTGCCGACGTCGTTGTTCAGCCATCGGATGAAGTTGTACCGCACGTCCTCCGGGTCCTTCTCCATATGCGCCCCGGTGGCCGCGTCCTGGTAATAGACTTCGATGGCGTTCGCGAAGCCGATCCGCTCGAAGGCGCGGTTCCACATCAGGATCCCTTTCCGGACCCACCGGCGGTAGCGCACCGGCGTGGTGTGCTCGATGTAGAAGATGATCGGCTTTTTCACAGGGCTGACTTTCAACTTGGGATCGGCCTTTTCCAAATGCCAACGGTTGATAAACCGGACCTTGTTGTCGTCGCCCTGGTACTTGCCCAAATCCGTGAAGCTGGTGGTGAAATAGCCGACGCGCTGATCGGCCAGGCGCGGCTTGTAGCTTTTGCTGGGAATGATCTCGCTGATCGAATAGTGGAGGGTTTTGAGCACGCCGTCGCGCATCGGCAACTCGAACGCCACCTCGATGTTGTGCGGAAACGCCTTGGCGGTCTTGATCGTGGCCAAGTGCTTTTTCGCTCCCTGAGCCATCCCACCGAAAAACTTCTCCGCCTGCCCCACCAGGAGGGCGTCCAGATCGATCACCGGCCCCCAGTTGGTAAGAATCGTCACGATGGGCGCGTCCACGACCACCCGATCCGTGAAAAGCCGTTTCACCGAGGCCTTGGACTCCGAGTCGCCGGTCGAGCGCACGGAAAGGTTGCGCACCAGAAAGACCATCCGCTTGCCGATCCGCCGCCAGTATCCGTACAGATCGCCGGCCTGCAGCCCGGCGTACCGTTCCCCGCTGGCCACGGTCATCGCGATGAAAAACCGTTTCTTCTCAAACCCCGGCGGAAACGCCGCCAGGGCTTGATTGTCCTTGGGCCGCACCCACAAGGAGAGAAGCGGCCTCTGATGGTCGATCGTCGAGATCACCTGCGTATAGCCTTTGAACACCTCCTTGTAAGAGGGAAACTCAGGCTTGGGTTTCGGAGGCGCGGAGGGCGCGGCCCCCTGAGCCGCCATGGCAGCCGCGCAGCCCGCCACACAGAGAGCATGCCGGACAGATTTGAAATGCAACCGTTTCATGACCGATTTTTCTACCCTCCGCACGAAGAATTGGCAAAGAAGATTCCAAACGTTCAACGAGCCCGTCTCCCCGCGGCAGCGGGGGGGGGCGCAGCTTGACATGGGGGCATAAAAAAACATAACCATCCCGAGTGGATCTGGCATGGTTGATGAATAAGACTCCGCCGCGCTGCTTTTCCCTCGCAGCCGCTTCCCTCGCGGGCCTGCTCCTCTTCTCCGGATGCAGGAAGGAAACCATCCGCGTCTACCAAATCCCCAAAG
>JAGHDA010000406.1 GCA_021160185.1 Verrucomicrobiota bacterium | reverse complement strand
CTCGGGGGAGATGGGGATTTCATTCGGAGCGGCTTGCGCGTTTGAAGCAGCGTTCCTGGCGGCGGCCTGGATCTGGCTGGCCGCCGCGGGCAAGGATCCGCGGGCGGTTCTGGGCTGCAACGGCTCCGCCCTGCTCTGGGGCGCGGCGGGCGCGATTCCTACGCTGGCGGGCTTTTTCTGGATGCTTTGGCGCAAACCTCGGCGGCTGGAACCGCTCCGACGGCTTTTGCTGGAGAAAATCGCTCCCCTTTTCGCCGGATGGACCGCGCCCCAGGCGGCTGTCCTCAGCGCGCTGGCCGGGCTCGGCGAGGAGCTTCTCTTCCGCGGCGCGTTGCAGGGTTGGCTCCAGAGCCGGATTGGTCCGGTCGGAGCGATCCTCCTGGCGGCGGCGGCTTTCGGCCTTGCCCATCCGCTCTCGCTCCGCTACGCGCTGGCGACCGCGGCGGTCGGGGCTTATTTCGGCTGGCTGGCCGTCGCCCTCGGCGGCGTGGCCGCGCCTGCGGTCGCCCACGGGCTGCATGACTTCGTGGCGATCCTCTGGATCAAGCGGCGGGCGGCGCGTTCGCTCACCGAGCCTGGAGCCGATAGAACCGCCGAGGCGGAAGCGGATTGCTTGCGTCGGTGACCTTGATCTCCACCAGGTCGTTGCCCGCCTCCGGGAGCGGCGGCACATCCGTGAGAAGCAGCCAGGGGCCTTTCACAGGATCGTCCGTGTACAGGACCGAGTAGGTTCGGTTTCTCGCGCCGAGGAAATGAAGGGTCGGCGCGGCGCCGGCCTCCAACCGTTGGATGCGGAAGCGGCTTTCCGGATCGAACGGATCCGTGCCGGCAATCGCTTCGGCCCCGTTGCTCTGGCCGTCGCCGTCCGCGTCTTCGTTCGCGTCGGCAGGATCCATCGTGTCCAGGCCGTAAAGGGTTTCGTAGAGGTCCGAAATCCCGTCCGAATCGCTGTCCCCGCCGCGCGGGAAGATGCGCACGAGGATCGGCCGGGTCTGGACCGCCCCGGCGGCATTGAAGGCCGCCGCTTGGTAGACGCCGCTTTGTTCAGGCTGCGCGTTGGTCAGGATCAACACGGGCTCGGTAGCTCCGCGAATCAGGCTGCCGTCGACAAACCACTGGCAGCTCAACGCGCCGGCCGTTGACTCGGCCGCAAAGGCAAGCCGGACGTCATGGCCCGATTCGGTCATCACATCGTCAGGCTGGGAAAGGATCCGCGGCAGAGCGCCCGCGGGCGGAGGCTCGCCCGGCGAAGGAGGCGCGGCGATCCAGGAAGCCGGGTCGTCGCCGAAAGCCGTCTCCGGCGCGCGTTGGAGGGCCAAGCCCGTCCCGTCGGCGCCCGCAGGCCAAAGTTCGCCGTCTTCATAGCTCACCCGATCCACCGCAATACGGATCGTGATGGGGTTGTTCGTGTAAAAGCGAACCTGGTCCGGCCGCGCCAATTCCAGGGTCTCGCCCCCATTGGAAAGCTTGCCCGCATAGGGACCGAAAAGGCGGGTTTCGCCGGAAACGCCGTAGCGGGTTCGGAAGCGGGTCAGCAAGGCCGTGTTGGTGGGGCTGAACGAAGTCACCAGGACCCGCTCGCCCGGCTCGAGCCACGTGTTGGTGGGAAACATGAAGCGAACCCCGCCCCGAAGCCGCCAGACATTGGTCGGCGCGTTGGGATCAAAGAGAGGCGTCGGCGCGTCAGCCAGATTCCACAGCTCAATGTATTCTTCCTCTTCATTGTCCCAATACGCCTGATTGGTAAAGACGTCCGGCGGATGATACATCACTTCGCTGATTATCACCGGGCCGACGCGCGGTCCGGCGTTGGTCGTTCCCAGTGTGGGCGCGATCTGGGGAACAAAAAGCTCTTCTCCGGCGCTGTTGACATATCGCCCGAAAGAAACGCCGTTGAGGCTCCCCCCAAAAGAGAAGCCGTGCACATAGCCGGTCAGACGCCCTTCCGCATCGGCGGAAAAGAGGTAGAGCTCGTCCCCGGCGGATCGAAGCTGGAATCGATTGGTCCCTTGCTCGGGGGCGTTGAACTGCGATTCCCCGACCGCCAGGAACCCGCCCGGCGGGAGCACGCTGCCCGGGGGAAGCCGATACTTCGGGGTTCGGAAATCGTCCGACAAGTACCAGCCCGAAACGTCCGCCTCGGCGGCGCCGGGGTTGAAGAGCTCGATCGCGTCCTCATCAGGGGGATCGGTGTGCGCAAGAGCTTCGTTGATGACCACCTTGGGGATATCGGGCGGAGGCGGCTCCTCCGCGCCGGGCGTCCCGCCGAAAACCGATCCGGTCCGCCATGCGCGCCGATCCCGCCACAAGTCCGAGCGCAGGTCAGGCGCCGCGGCCACAAGGGCGAAGCCCACGCCGTCAGTCGCCGGCTGCCATCCGTCCTTATATCGGAGACGTTGCGCCTCCTCGTCCGCCGGGCCGGTCAGGACCAACTCTTCGCCCTGGTTCGAAAGACGCTTGGCATATTCCCCGGCGACCTTGGCTCCATCCCCATACACCTGACGGAACAAGGCCTCGTTCGCGACCACCGCCACTCGCTCGCCCGGCCCGAGACGGCTCACCGCGCCCGTGCTGAAATCGAACAGGACGCCTTTTGTTAGGCGAAATCCTTTCAAGTCCAGCTCCGCTTGACCGATGTTGACCAATTCCAGGTACTCCAGCTCATCCGGATCCGTCCCGGCGGGCGCAAGAGAAGCCGGAGGATGATACATGATCTCCACGATTCGGAGGGGGAGCCGCCGGACCATGAACGATCCTGCGGCCGGGCCGCTCCATTTGCCCTGCGAGTACGCCCTGGCGACCACCTTCATGTTTCGATCAATCACGATCGACCCGCTGTAGACGCGCGCGGCAGGGTTAATCGCTCCGCCCGGCAAGCGCGGATCGGAGCCGTCCGTGGTGTAATAAATCGTGCCGCCGTGAGGGAAGAGCCGCAGCAAAAAGCCGCTCGGCACAGGGCCGCCGGCGTGAAGCAATTCGGGGCTTCGGAGAAACTGGCTGTCGATCCACGCAAAACGGCCCCGGATCCAGCGTTTCTTCGCTTCGATGATGTCGCGGTAAGTGGGCGCAATATAGAAAGACGGGTTCGGCCACACCCTGGTGTTAAGCCGAGGCCAGCGGGCGAAATCCCGATCCTTCGCCTCGTCCAAATAAGCGGCGATTTCGTCCACGCGTTGGCAGACATTGGTGGGATTGAAAATATTGGTTCGCAGAACCGCCCACCGGTCGGCGATGGCTTGCAGGAAGTCCGGATCGCCGTTCTTCGCGTAGCCCGAGGTGGAGCCGCAGATCAACCGGCGGAGCCAAATGTGTTGATTCTCGTTGATCAAGGGATAATACCAACCTTGGGTCCTCCAGCCTTCCAAATAATCGGCATTGCCAAAACTCAGGTTCCAGTCCCAAATCGGCTCCATCTTCAGCTTGCCCCCGCGGTCCTTGGACATGTAGTTGCTGAGGCGATAGCCGTCGATCTGCTTGCTGAACTCGACAATCCAATGGTTGTCCACAAACGAGGCGACGTCGATGTAATGCGAGTAATGGTTTGTGCCCGTGCGCTGAAGCCAATTCACCGCGTAGAGGCTTTTCTCAAAATTGTTGAGATAGTCGCGGATCCAGCGTTTCTGGGGGTCGGTGATCTCGCGCGGCTTGGGCTCGTGGCACTTGAGCGACTGGCCTGAAAAGCCGCCGCCCCCAGAGGTGGAAAAGGAAAGGTCGCCGGGACTGTTCTTGTCTTTCTTGACAATATAGCCGCCGCTGATCTCCGGCTCCTGGTTCATCTCGGGGGTCAGGCGGGCGATGTTCACGCGGTTGTTGTCCACCTTGATCTTCTCCAGCAGCACATAGATGCCCTTGTAATCCTGAGGGTATTGCAGGCGGCCGGAGGAGTCGTCGACGAACACTTCGCAAAACCGCCGCCGCACGGCGTAATGGCCCATTTTCTCATGCAGCTCGAAGGCCAGGAAGTTGTTCAGGAAACTTTTGTCGGAATAGGGATTGTACAACACCCAATCCGACTCGGCCGGAAGCCCCAAAAGCGGGACTTCCATATCGTTGCCGTAAGGATCGTCCAGCTCCAGGTTGTACGGCTTTTTCGGGAAGCCCGCCGAGGTTTGGCCGCGCACTTCGATCTGAGCCAGGCCCATATGGCCCGGCTGTTCCAGCAAGGACGCTCGGCCGCGCCGGGTCCGCAGCTCCACCACATGCGCGGGAATCCGCCGATCCTGCGGGATGTTTCGGGAAGAAGGCTGGATCACCAACAACGGCAGGTTGGAGCTGAACCCGACCGCCGATTCGTCCAGCAACACATAGCCGTTCTCGACCACGCGGCTCGGCAACAGGCCTTCCTGAAACACCCGGGCCATCACGATGCGGCTCCCGGCAAGCCGAAGCGCGTCGGTGTATCTGGGCGAATCCTGCGTGGGAACGGTTCCGTCCAATGTGTAATGGATTTCGCCGGATGGAGCGGAAATCTGAACGATAAGCGTTTGGTTCGTATAGACGCCTCCCGGGAGGGAAAACACCGGATCGGGCGCAAACCCCTCGCCGCCGACCGCGTTGGGCTTTCCCGGCGTAGGCGTGGGGAAGAAGCCTTCCACGCTCGGGTCCACAGGATCCCTGCCGTACGAAATATCCGGCCGCTGGGGCGGATAAGCCGGAGCGAAAGCGGAAACGACGTTGGTCCGAGGCTCCGTAAGAGCCAGATATTCCCCGCCCGCCGAAAGCTTGAAGTTGGCGTGGAGCGGCCGGTTGGGGTCACGGCGATCCTTGCCTGAAGCCCACACGAGAAGATACTGCCCCACCCCAAGCTGAACAGCCGGCAGCCGCCACTTGGTCAGGTCCGAGGCGTCATCGGTGAGAAACCAACCCTGGAGGTTCGCCGGCTCCGGCCCCAGATTGCACAGCTCGATCCAGTCGGAGCGATTTCCGTCGTCGTCGCGAATGCCGTGGTCGTTGACCGCCAGGAATTCGGAGATAATCACCTGCGCAACAGGGGCCGATTTGTCCAAGATGTAGGTCCAACTTCCCCCGCCGAAGGGGTTTCCCGCCGCGTCGCGGATCCCGGAATCCGCCGCCCATTCCACCTGCACCTCGCCCTCAGGCGGCTCCGGAAAGCGGAACTCATACTCTCGAGGCGTATGCTCGACCACGCTCGCCGCCGGGATCCCGTTGATCAGCAGATCGGCGGCGTCCACCCCCGACACGTTGTCGTCGAAGACCACGGTAATTGCGGTCAACTCGCGCACCCGCAGGCCCGCCGCCGGCGCAAGGCCGACAAGCTGCGGCGGCTCCACGTCCAGCTCGCATTCCAACTCCGCGTCGATCAGAAAATCGCTGCTCCGGTTCAAGGAGGCGTTGAACGCTTGAATGGCCACGACATTTTTGCCCGGAACGAGCCAATCAGACGCCTGGCCCAGCTCTTGATGGAACAGGTTCGGCTCGCCCGAGGCGGGCTGGGAGGTCCAGTCGTGAAGCGGCTCTCCGTCGCCCATGTTGACGCGGACCGCCTCCTTGCCGTTGATCCATATCACGCAGCCGTCGTCGCTCTCGCCGGAAATCGTCAACGCGCCGTAGCGGCTCGGATCGTCCACCTCGAATTCACGCCGAAGGTAAATGCAAGTGTAGCCGCCATACATATCGGCCAGCTCGGTGTTGCCCTCGTAGCCCACTCCCCGGTCGTAGAAAAACGGCGCTCGCCCCGCGGGCCAGGAGCTGTCATCAAAACCCGGCTTGCGCCAGGCGGTCGTGTCCGGACTGGACGCCTCCTCCACCCCTTTGAAGTATCGCCACTCGGCGTCCTTCTCGATCAACGTCGCCGCAGCGCCGCTCCACAGAATCGCCAACAGCCCCGCTCCCGCCGCGCCGGCAAAAAATCTCCTGCTCATGGCTTTCCTTCGATCTGACCCGATCCCGCGCATCCTGGTTCCTTTAGCCCGCCTTCTCCACTAGCGAAGCGCCAATCCCCCCTGCGCCTTCCTCGGCTCCGCAGCCCGGATCTTGACCGCTCCTGACCAAGGAAAACAAGCCTTCTCCCCAAAGACAGCAAGTCCCATTCCCGCGCGCAGCGGGGCGGCTCCGCTTGCAGGGTCTTTCTTCGTTTGGAGCGGCGCTTGAGGAAGGCCTGGCATGGAACGCAGGGACCGTGTCGGCACTGGTCCGCCGCGTTCCTGCGGGTCAGCAGGTCTTGTCCTCGCGGACGTAGACGTCGCGGCGCCCGACGGTTGCGGCTCTCGCTCCCTCCCCATCAAGACCTCAGCAGCCGGGGAAAAGGATCGCCATGTTTTGCTTTTCCGTGCGCAAAAAAAGTTTCCGAAGAGCACAATCCCTCTTGCCCTTGAAATTCCACAGCTTATTCTGAGCTCTGCAATGGCACGTAACCACTTGCTTCGGAATCGGCAAAGAGCCGCCTTTATTGGGCGTTCTCCCCGGCCGCGCCAGAGAGCTTTCACCTTGATCGAGTTGCTGGTGGTAATCGCGATCATCGCCATTCTCGCCTCCATGCTCCTGCCCGCCCTTTCCAAGGCCAAAGCCAAGGCCCAGGCGATCAGTTGCATGAGCAACCTCAAGCAGTTGTCGCTGATCTGGACCATGTACGCGGGGGACAACGAAGAGCAAATCGTGGTCAACAACAACGGCACGGACAATGTCTGGACTCGAACCTGGGTGGGCGGCAGCTTCGCCGGGCATCCGGAGGACAGCACCAACATCTTCCTGCTGGTGGACCCTCAACGGGCGCTCTTCGGGCCGTATTTGAAGTCGGTCAAAATCTATCGCTGCCCCGCGGACAAAACCTTGGTCACCCTCGGCGGGAAGAAGTATCAGCGGGTCCGAAGCTACGGGATGAACTCCCACGTCGGCTGGCGCGGCTCCAGATACCGCAACAACCCGGTCCCCGGCTATCGCGTCTACCTGAAAACGACCGACACGGCTGACATGAGCCCGAGCGATCTGTTCGTCTTCATGGAAATTCACCCCAAGAGCATCTGCCGGCCGTTCTTCGGCATCATCATGGGACGCTCGATGTTCTACCACATCCCGGCCAACTACCACAAGCCCAGCTCGACGGTTTCCTTTGCCGACGGCCACACTGAGATCCATCGCTGGGTGGATCCCCGCACGATCAATCCGCCCGACAACCTCAGTTGGCACAACCACAACTACAGCACGCCGGACAATCCCGACGTGGCCTGGATCCAGGACCACGCCACTCGGCCCAGATAGCTCGCTCTTCTTTGAGTTTTTGCCCGGAACCGGCTCGGCGGCGCGCGGAGCGGGCTAAGCGGCGCCGCCTTTTCTTGCCACCCCGCCCCGATCTTCTGCTAGGCTGCGGCCCGCGCGAACGAGTCGTTCGCCCGCAGCCTGGAACGCGCCTATGTGGAGGGAGTTGTTTCGCACCAAGCCGTTGGAGCGGCTGAAGGCCGAAGCCGAAGCGCCCGCCGGCCGACTGCGGCGGGCGTTGGGGCCGGTCCAACTGACCTCGCTCGGGATCGGGGCCATGGTCGGCGCCGGAATTTTCGCCACTGTGGGCACAGCGGCCGCGGGCGGCGCGCATCATATCGGCGCCGGTCCGGCTATTGTGATCTCATTCATCCTGGTGGCGATCGCCTGCAGCTTCGCCGCGCTCTGCTACGCCGAATTCGCTTCCATGGCCCCGGTCTCCGGCTCCGCTTACACCTACGCCTACGCGACGTTGGGCGAGCTGGTCGCCTGGATCATCGGTTGGGACCTGATCCTGGAATACGCCGTGGGCAACGTGGCTGTGGCTATTTCCTGGTCCGACTACTTCCAGGAATTGCTTCGGGGGGTCGGGCTTTCGTTTCCTTCGTGGCTGGGAACCGACCTTCGCACCGCCAAACAGGCGGCGGAGCTGGTCGCCGGATTCGCCGACCCTTCCCTCGCTCTGGCCGAATTGGGCGCGGCCGCCATGCGCCACGCCGAAGCTTTCGCCCAAGCGCCGCGCATCCTGGGCGCGCCTCTGATCTTCAACGTCCCGGCGGTGGCCATCGTGGCGCTGGTCACATGGATCCTGGTCATCGGAATCCGGGAAAGCGCCCGATTCAACACCACGATGGTGGCGATCAAACTGGCGACGATCCTCTTCTTCGTGGGCCTGGGCTTCTTCTACGTGAAGCCGGAAAACTGGAAGCCGTTCGCGCCGAACGGACTGGCCGGGATCACCGGAGCGGCGGCCATCATCTTCTTCGCCTATATCGGGTTTGACGCCCTCTCCACCGCGGCGGAGGAAGCGCGGCGGCCCCAGCGGGACATGCCGTTGAGCATCCTGGCCAGCCTGATCATCTGCACCGTGATCTATATCCTGGTTTCGCTGATCCTCACCGGGATGTCGCGATGGGACACGTTGGGCACGGCTGAACCCTTGGCGACGGCGTTCACCAACCGAGGCATGCACTGGGCGGCGGGCATTGTCTCGGTGGGCGCGCTGGTGGCGACCACGTCGGTCCTGGTGGCGTTTCAGCTTGGTCAGCCCCGCATCTTTTTCGCCATGGCGCGGGACGGGCTCCTGCCCCAATGGGCCGCCGCCGTGCACCCGCGCTACCGCACCCCCCACGTCACGACCATCCTGACCGGCGTATTCGTCGGATTCTTCTCCGGGATCACGAATATCAACGAAATGGTGGAGTTGACGAACATCGGCACCTTGTTCGCCTTTGTGTTGGTGGCGGCCGGGATCATCGTTCTCCGCCGCGCCCGGCCGGACTTGCCGCGCCCGTTCCGAACGCCGCTGGTTCCCTGGGTTCCGCTAGCCGCGATACTCTGCTGCGGCTACCTGATGTTCCAATTGCCGCGCGTCACCTGGATCCGCTTTTTCCTTTGGCTGGCCGCGGGGCTGGCGATCTATTTCCTCTACAGCCAACGCCGAAGCCGGCTGAAACAAAACCTTTGAACTGCGGCAAGCCCTCCAGCTCCTTTGGGAAAGCGTCGGAGCAACAGCCTCCGCCGGATGGGGCCCGGGCGTAAATGCACGCCGACGCCGCGCCGTGAGCCGGAGCGATCCGGCGACGCCGGGATGAGCTGGGGGCCGGATCAACGGCCCTCGACGCCGATTTCCGCCGCCGAAGCCCACGGGCCGCCGTTGATCTCCGAAAGGGCTCGGAGCTTCACGTAGCGCGCGGCGGCGGGGCGACACTCGATGCGTTGGGGCGCTTTCGTTTTTTTGAGGGTTGCGCGGGCGGCGGGCGGACCGAATTGGTCGGGCTCAACAGCCAAGTAGATTTCACAGTCTCGGATCGTTCG
>JAGHDA010000404.1 GCA_021160185.1 Verrucomicrobiota bacterium | reverse complement strand
GGGTTTTCTGTTTATCCTGCGATTCTCCGGCCGTGAAATTGGAAGACAAACAATGAGCGCAAAAACAAAGGGCAACGAACAAACAAAGACTCGGGAAGCCGGGCGGACCCGGCCGAAAATCCAAGTGCGGGAAGCCGCCAAAGCGGGCGAGCTCGCCGTTCGCCCGATGAAGGGCTCGGAAATCATTGTGCATTGCCTGGAACGGGAGGGAGTGGACACGATCTTCGCGTATCCCGGCGGGGCGAGCATGGAAATCCACCAGGCGCTGACCCGATCCAAGCAGATTCGCACGGTGCTGCCTCGCCACGAGCAGGGCGGCGCGTTCGCGGCCGACGGCTACGCCCGAGCCTCCGGCAAGGTCGGCGTCTGCATGGCCACCAGCGGCCCGGGGGCGACGAACCTGGTGACCGGGATTGCCAACGCCTACATGGACTCGATCCCGATGGTGGCGATCACCGGCCAGGTGCCCACTCACATGATCGGCCGAAACGCCTTTCAGGAAACCGACATCTTCGGGATCACCCTTCCCATCGTGAAGCACAGCTACCTGGTCAAGGACGTCAACGACCTGGCTCGGATCATCAAGGAAGCCTTTTACATCGCCCGCACCGGGCGGCCGGGACCGGTGGTCATCGACGTGCCCAAGAATGTTCAGCAGGCTGAGGCCCGTCCGGTTTTCCCGGACAAGGTCGAGCTTCGGGGCTACCATCCCTATCCCAAGGCCGACGATGTGGCGCTCAACGAGATCATCGGCCTGATCGAGAAATCAGAGCGGCCTTTGCTCTATGTGGGCGGGGGAATCATCTCCGGCGGGGCGGCCGAGGAGCTGCGGAAGTTTGTCGAGGCCGCAAAAATCCCGGTCACAACCACGCTGATGGGGGTGGGCGCTTTTCCGGAAACGCATCCTCTTTCGCTCAAATGGCTGGGCATGCACGGCGCGGCCTACGCCAACTGGGCGGTGAAGGAGGCGGACCTGCTCCTGGCCTTCGGCGTCCGCTTCGACGATCGAGTCACGGGCAAAGTCGAGAAGTTCTGCGAGCACGGCACAATTGTGCACATCGACCTGGACGCCAGCGAGCTCAACAAGAACCGCAAGGCGCATCTGCCGATCGTGAGCGACATCCGGTACGCGCTGGAGCGGCTGAACCAAATGCTCGCTGAGCGAAAGATTCGGAAACGCTTCGACGCATGGCACAAGCAATTGGCCGAGTGGAAAGCCAAAGCGCCTTTCCGCTACCGGATCACGGAGGAAGTCCTCAAGTCTCAGCATGTCATGGATTACATGCGGGGCGATCCGAGCCAGGTGGTGTTGCCGCAGGAGGCGATCGAGCTCCTTTACAAGCTGAGCAAGGGCGAGGCCATCATCGCCACCGGCGTGGGCCAGCACCAGATGTGGGCTCCGCAATTTTACCAGTTCACCCGCCCGCGCCAGTTCCTTTCCAGTTGCGGGCTGGGATCGATGGGCTACGGGCTGCCGGCCGCGATCGGAGCCAAGGTGGCTTGCCCCGATTGCCAGGTGGTGGACATCGACGGGGACGGGTCTTTCCTGATGAACATCCACGAGCTGGCCACGGCCCGCATCGAGCAGATTCCCGTCAAGGCGATGATTCTCAACAACCAACATCTGGGCATGGTGGTGCAATGGGAAGATCGGTTCTACCAAGGCAACCGCGGCCACACTTACCTGGGCGATCCGCGGAATCAGCGCCAGGTCTATCCCGATTTCGTGGCGATGGCTAAATCGTTCGGCGTGCGCGCCGAGCGGGTCATCTACAAGAAAGATCTTGAACCGGCCCTGCGGCGCATGCTCGAAGCGGATGAGCCGTATGTGTTGGACATCCTGGCTCCTCACACGGAGCATGTGCTGCCGTTCATTCCTGCGGGCAAAACGGTGGACGAGATGATCTGGGAATAAAAAGCCCTGATTTTTGCGGGGTCGGGGAGGGGACGCCTCGACCCCGCAAAGCGGGCCTATCCCTCGCTTTTCCCGATGCGCGCGCGTTTTTCACTTCTTTTTCTTGCGGCCGGCCTGCTCGCCCTGCGCGGGGCGGGCGCCGAATGGCGGTTGGACCTCTTGCAGGAGAGCCTCGACCGGCCTCCCAAGGGCTTCCGAAGCGCCCTCACCGGGCAAGGCGCGCCGGGCGACTGGCGCGTGAAGCTTGACGAAATCCCCAGCCTGCTGCCCGCCTTGAATCCGAAGGCGCCCCGGCCGCGTCAGCCCGTCATCGCCCAGCTTTCCCAGGATCCCACCGACGAGCGCTTTCCGCTGTTGATCTACGAAAAAATGCGCTTTCGCGATTTCGCCCTCCACGTGAAGTTCAAGCTGATGGGAGGACGGCGGGAGCAGATGGCCGGGGTGGCGTTTCGCCTCCAGGACACGAACAACTACTACGTCGTCCGCGCCAGCCGCCTGGGGAAGACGTTCCGGTTCTATAGCGTCCGCCAGGGCCGGCGCAGCCCGCCGGTGGGCCCCTCCAACGTCTCGTTTGAAACCAATCGTTGGTACGACCTGGACGTGGAATGCGAGGGCAATCTCATCCGGATCCGGCTCGACCGCAAGCCGCTGATTCCGGAGCTGACTGATTACACGTTTCGGGAGGGGCATATCGCGCTTTGGACCAAGTCCGACTCGGTCAGCTATTTCACCGATCTGCGCGTGCGGTATACGCCCCGAATTCCTTTCGGTCAGCAGCTTGTGAAGGAGACCCTCAAGCGCTACCCCAAACTGCTCGGGCTCAAGGTGTTTGCCGTCCCGCCCGGCGGCTCCCGGCCGCAAATCATCGGGAGCGACGATCCCAAGGAGGTCGGCAAACCCGGGGGCAAGGTGGAAGCGGCGGTGATCCAGCGCGACATTCCTTACGCCGGGAAAGTCAAGGGGCGCATGTGGGTCACCCTTCCTCTTCACGACCGGAACGGGGAGCCGATCGCCGCGGCGCGCATCGTGATGCGCTCCTTCCTCGGCCAGACGGCGAAGAACGCCGTGATCCGCGCCACGCCGATTATCCGGAGCATGGAGAAGCGGGTGTTGTCGCTGGAAGACTTGTTCCGGTAAGCGGGAGGGCGGGCCGGCTGTTCAGCGGCTCGGCTTGCGGCCTGCGGCGAGGACGGTTTGGAAATGCGGCGGCTGTTCCTCGCGGGCGACGGTGGCGATCTCGATGTCCTCGAATCCCGCCCCTTCGAGCCACTGCGCCAGCTCGCTTTCGGAAAACCCCAGCCAGCGGTCGCCGTAGACTTCGCGGGCGGCTTCGAATTGGTGTTGGAGCAGATCCAGGACGACGACCTGACCCGAAGGGCGCAGGATGCGCCACGCGCTGCGGAGCGCTTGGGCAGGATCCTCGGCGTGATGCAAGGCTTGGCTGAGGACCGCCGCGTCCACCGAGGCGTCTTCGATCGGCGGATCCTGGAGGTCCCCCAGGCGGAACTCGAGGTTGGGGATGCGGTTGCGGCGAGCCTTCCGTCGGCCGTAGGCGACCATCTTCGGCGAGTTGTCCACGGCGATCACTTTCCGGCACCGGCGGGCCATCAGCTCGCTCAGAAGACCCTCGCCTGCGCCAAGGTCGGCCACGTCGATGGGAGGCAGGAGCCGAAGGAGCATCTGAGCAAAGGCCTGCCACGATCGGCCGGGGCCGTAGGTTCGTCCAAACCGCCCCGCCACCCGGCGGAAATAAGCCATTGTCGGATCCTGACGCTCCCGCAGGACGCGCCGCAAGCCCGCCAGATCCGCCGTCCGGCAATCCAGGCCCTTGGCCGCTTCCAGCGCCACGCGCAGGAACGGCGTCAGCCCGTCGGCGCTCTTGTCCAGCCGGTAGTAAGCGTGTTTGCCCTCCTTGCGTCGGCGCAGAAAGCCTGTTTGTTCCAGCAGCCGCAAGTGGCTCGAGATCCGCGATTGGCCCATGCGCGTGATCTCTTGAAGCTCATGGACGGAAAGCTCGCTGCGGTCGAGCAAGGCCAGCAACCGAAGCCGTGTCGGATCGGCGAGGGCTTTCAGTGCTTTGACCGGCAAGCTCATGCCTTCGCGCCCGCCGGACGCGCGCCGGCAGGCGATCTTTCCGGACCGTGTTAAGACTTCTTCTCCCGCCCGGCGCTTCGGGGCGTCGGCAGGTATTCCACGCTAGGCTGCTGCCGCACCGGCTGGCGATAATAACTCATGAGGGAGAGCACTTCTTCGGGAATTTCCGTGGTCACCGGCAGCCCCATCTCCTTCGCCTCGCTAAAAGCGATGGGATGGTCGTGAGTCCAGCGCCCCTCGGCCAGGAGCCCGGCCAGTTCCTCGGCCTTCTCCTTGGGAAACCGGTCGGACAGCAGTTCAACCACCACCTTCTTGACCTGCCGGATCGCCATGCGCGCCTGGTCCGCCAGAATCAACGTGGCGTCTTCGACCTTCTCCACCGGCTTTTGGGAAACAGCCCGGACGATTGACGCCGCCGCGCCCATCTGCCCCATCTGAGGATCCACAGGCCCGAGCACCGCGTCCTCCGCCATCACGATCTCGTCCGCGGCCAAGGCGATCAGCGTGCCGCCGGACATTGCGTAATGCGGCACAAAGACCGTCACCTTCGCCGGATGACGCTTGAGCGCGCGGGCGATCTGCACCGCGGCCAGCACCAGGCCTCCCGGGGTGTGAAGCACCAGGTCGATGGGGACTTGCGGGTCCGTCAAGCGGACGGCCCTGATCAGTTCCTCAGAATCGTTGATGTCGATGTACCGCACGATCGGGAAGCCGAGCAGGTTCATGGATTCCTGGCGGTGGATCAGCAGAACCACGCGCGACTTGCGCTTTTTTTCCAACAGCGCGATCAGCCGCTGCCGCTGGGCTTCCAACAGGCGCCGTGTGACCACCGGTTGGAACATCGAGAGGAAGATGATCATCCAAATGAGGGAATTCATATCCATAAGCTGCCTCCGTAATCAGGTGTTTTTTGTACAGAGCCAACAATAGTTCCGAGGATAATGCCCCCGCCGCCGCCTGCCGGCGAAGAACGGATGGAACAAAACCCCGAAAAGAAAACCTCCTATGTGCGCCCACCAGGCTACGCCGCCGGCGGATCCGGCCGCCAGGGAAACCGTCCCGGCGATCCATTGCAGGAAAAACCAGTACACCAGGTACAACGCCGCCGGAATGGCGAAGAAAAACGGCCAGAAGAAAATCGGAATCATGAGAACGATCCACGAGCCGCGGCAGAGGATCAAATACGCGCCCATCACGCCGGAGATCGCCCCCGAAGCGCCCACCATTGGAACGCGGGCCGCCGGATGGAGGAAGGCCTGCATGGTCGCCGCGGCCAAGCCGCAAAGAAGGTAAAAAATCAGGAAGTTGAGTTTGCCCATCCGGTCCTCCACATTGTCCCCAAAAATCCACAAGGTCCACATGTTCCCGATCAAATGCAGCCAGCCTCCATGGAGAAACATGTGCGTGATCCAAGGGACCAGAAGGGCCGCAAGAGAGGTTCCCGGATAGGGATGAAAAAAGCTGGCCGGAACCAGGCCGTAGCGGAACATGACCGCCTCAAGCGCCCTTTCCGGCAAGCTTATCTGAAACCAGAACACGACCGCGTTCAAACCAATCAGCAAATAGGTCACGATCGGCGTGCTCCGGCTCGGCAACGTGTCGCGTATCGGGAACATCGGATCAACCCCTTCCGACAGTCTCTACCGCTGCAATGCGTTCTGCCGATAAACCAGGGGGAGGATAGCATGCTGCCCCGCCTCCAACAAGGCATAACTGCTTTCCCGGAGAATCGACAAATCGCTTCAGATGAATGACGCCCGGAAAGACTGTCGCGAGCGGCTTCAAGGTTTTCGGAGGCGGTCGAGGCTCGGTTTTCCGCGCCCTTGGCGCGGCGAAAACGTGGGCCGCGAGCCGGGAAGCAGTTTTTTCGCAAGGGAAAACAGCGTGAAATAAGCGCCGGATTTTGTTTTTCCCATTGACAAAAACCGTAAATGCGGTTTCTTGCGCCGGCTCTTCATGGAGCCGAGTCTCCGGAAGCCCCGAACCGTGCGGCGATCCGGAGCGAAGGAACATCAATGGGTATGAAGGAACAAGGGATGAAGAACAACCGGTTCGCGGTTGCCGCCGGCCGCGCCGGGCAATCACGGGCGGAGCAGACCGCCGCGCTTGAGGCGGTCAAGAGCGGCCTCGTGCGGCGGCACACGCTCTATGCGCCGGACACGGCGTTTGTTCCAGCCATTCGGCGGGCCGCCGACGAGGCGGCCTCGCTGGCCTGGACCACGCCGTGTCCGTTGCTGGTGCTGCCGTTGCTGGTGGAAGAAAAAGTCCAGGAAGCCAGGCGCATGGTTGAGCGGCAACAGCAAATCCGCGAGCGAAGCCGCGAACTGCTCGCCT
>JAGHDA010000077.1 GCA_021160185.1 Verrucomicrobiota bacterium | reverse complement strand
GCGTTGAAGAGCCGCAGAATCAGCGCCCGGCCTTCGTCGGCCGGCTTGAGGGCGATCGCCAGGATGTCCGGATTGTCGAGCGCAAGAAGCGGCTTGGGCGGGGTTTCGCCTTGAGCCGTAGCGGGAAGCAGCGGGAAGCTGAGGCCCGAAGCGAATCGGGACGCCTCGGCCGGATCGAAAGCGCGGTGGGGACGGAGCGCGTAGCGAAACCGGATCAGCCCCTCCTGATAAGCCCGGTAGTTGGTGCCCCAGTGGTTGTTGAGCGCCCAGGAGTAAAGGGTCTGTGAACGCGGGATGCGCTTGCGCCACACGTCCGGATCGGTTTGGGAATTGAGCAGCGTGGCGGTGATCCCGCCCACCTCGACCAGCGGCGCGTCGAGCGTCGCCCAGGTGATCCCGATCTTCTCGTTGGACACGTCCGCCCATCTGCCCACAGTAAGCCAGTTCTTGCACGCTCCGGGGAGCTGGTCTTTCTCCGGAGTCATGCGGGCCAAGGGCAAGTCCAGAACCATCCGCCCCTCGGGCACGCGGAAGGGGAAGGCGATGTGAACGCTCTCTTTGCCCTCGGGAGCGAAATGATTCTTCGCCTTCAGCAGCTCCTTGTCGAGCAGATCGATCGCCTCCGCCCAATCCGCCCCGGCCGCGAGCCGGATTTCCCGCGTGAGCTTGCGGCAGCCGGGCGCGGAGGACTCGACGATGAGCGAGGCGAGAAGCGGGCCGCGCTCGCCGACGCGGATGGTCACGGGACCGTTGCGCTGGAGGCGGCTCGGGTCGTCGCCGAGCAGGTAGCGGTAGTCGTTGAGCGTTTCTCCGCCAGAGAGGTCCACAAAATCGTGGCCGGTCCGCAGATCGATCAAGGAGCGAATCCCGCCTGTTTTGGGATCCAGTTCCACGCGCAGGATCCCGTTTTCCAAGCGGTTGCTCGAGGCGATGGCGGGCGTTTCCGGAGCGACGGCGGTCCCGGCCGCGAGGGTGAAGCGCCGCGCGCCGAAGGCTGGAACGTCCCGCGCCAAAATCAACAGCTCGCCGGAGCGGAGCCGTTGGGAGGGGACGGGCCGACCGGTTTCGTCCAGAACGCGGTCGCCGGGGCGGCTTAGCTCGGGAACGATTGCCTGCGCCGTGCGTCGCCAGGAGAGGGTGTTGAAGAAGTCAATTTGCGCCTCGGGTTGGGTTTTTCCTACCGGTTGCGCATCCAGGGCGGCCTGGAGAAGCCGGTGGGATTGGCGGTCCGCCGCCACGGCGTAGCCGCGTTTGACGGCCCATTGTTCCTTGGTTTCCTTGCTTTCCGGCCGGCTGACGCTGCACCACGCGCCCCAAGTGTGCTCCGAATAAAGCAGGACGTTGCGCCAGGCTTCTTCAAACGCCTTCTGTGGATACGCTTCGGGAGCCCGCATGGCAAAGAGAGTTTCGGCCTGTCTCAGACGGTCGGAACTCTGCCGGTTCATCCCCGTCTCGAGGGCCGAGGAGCCTGCGCCGTCTTCCCAGTAAGGCGTCAGGTCCCCGCGCGCGGTCGGGATGCGGTCGGCGTAGCGCGCCTCCAGAGCCACAAAGGGCGCGGCGGTTCCGGAAATCACAAAGCGCGGCCGCCGGTAGCGCCGGTTCCAATCGCGCACAAAATCGCAAATGGTCGGATCGGACCGGGCGTTGTCCCCGTGGCCCGCCCAGCGAACGTAAGTCACCTCGTAAGGGTAGCCCCGCTTCTCGAGGGCCCGGCAAAGATCCTCGACAAGTTGAGGCGACATCTGCCGGTAACGGTGGGACATCGCGTACCCCCAGAAGGGAATCCACACCAGGGTTTTCGTGCGGCCGTCGGGGCCGAGCCAGTAAAAGGGCTTGTTCTCCCACTCGCGCAGGATCGTCCCGATGCGGTCGAAATAATTCGGGGCCACCGAGAAATAGCGGATTCCCGCTTCCCGCATGGCCGTCACCACGCCCCACGTGTAGCCGGGCACGTCCGAGATCATCGCCGAGTCTATTTCCACTCCCGTGGCGCGCGCGGCCTGCGTCGCCATGCGGAAGAGCCGGATCAGCTCTTCCGGGCGGCAAAGCCCTGTCAGCTCGTTCAGATACATCCCGTTGAGGACCACCTGGCCGCGCCGGACGGCGCGCAGGAACCGCGCCCGCTGCGCCTCGTCCAACCAGCGCAAATAAAGGTCCGCCGCCCAAAGGACTTCCACGTTCCACACAAACCGCGCCCCTTCCGGGTAATCGGCCGTGCGCTCGGCCGCCTCGATGCCTTCGATCAGGTTGTTGACCTGCTTCTTCTCAATCTCGGCTTGGGGGGCGGTATAGCCGATGTCGGTGTGGGAGTGAGGCAGGATGTACACGGTCAGCGGCCGCACCGGGCGGCGCGCCAGCCGCGCATGAACTGTTTTGCGCCCATCCACCAGCAGATCCGCCGGGGTGTCTTCGGGGCGGTCAGCGTTGGGCAGCTTGAGCTGGACAAGGTTTTCCCCGGGTTGAAGCTGCAGAGAGATCGACCGCGTTGCCCCGAGGCGCAACGTTGCCTCAGCGCTTTCCGCGTAAGGATGGCGGACGCGGATCCGAATCGGCTGC
>JAGHDA010000229.1 GCA_021160185.1 Verrucomicrobiota bacterium | reverse complement strand
TCCCAGGGGTTTCCCATCAAGGGGCTGGATCTGGACGGCACCGGCGGCCAGGCTTTGGATTAGTTCATCCCGCATGAACGCCCGTTGCTGGTCATGGCCGGTGGGCCGCAGCAAAAAGTGCTCGAACGTGTCCCGAGGTCGGTCCGGGAAAAGCCGGGCGACGAAGGGCCGCCGTCCCCGGCCGCCGGTGCCGTCCAGATCCAGCCCCTTGATGGGAAACCCCTGGGAGGTGTTGCCGTGGATCTTGACGTCGCCTTCCTGGGCCAGAAGCAGGGTTCCGTCGTTTTCGTACACCTCGACGTGGACCGGCCGCTCCCAATCGGGTCCGCGCTGGGAATAGTTGCCGTTGGGGGCATGGCCGGGCACGTAGATGCCCCGGTCCGGATCGAAGAAATCCGCGGGCTCAACCGCCAGCGAAACCACCGGCACGGAATAGCGCCCCGCGCCGCGCGGATGCACCCAGAAGGTGCGCGTGACTGTGGAGCTGGCCAAAGCCCCAGCCCGGAAGGCCCGAGCTCGGACCACCCAGCCCTTGTACACTTCGCCTGCAGGCGGCAGCCCTCCCGGCACGGTCGGGATCTGGGAAATGCCGTTGGGCGTTCCCGACCGGTCGTCGAGATGAAGCGGTCCGGTGTATACCGACGAGTCGGGGCCTGGCTCCGAGCCGTCCAGCGTGTACCGGATAGTGGCGTCAGGATCAGCTGAGGCAAGAACGAGGTCGAAAGGCGCCGTATAAAAGCCCCCCGGATGGGAGAAGGACGGCGGCTCCAGCCAGGCTTCGGCGGCGGGGGTGGTGTTGGCCCGGCCGGGAGTAGGTTCCGCGAAGTAAAACCAGCCGGGCGCGCCGTCGGCGCGTCGCCCCAGCGACACGTCCCGAGGCGTTGCGCCGAAGGTTGCCTGGTCGGCGACGCTGCCATCCGGCCGCAGCAGAAGGAGGGTTTCGCCGCCGGCGTTGAGCTGGAAGTTCGTGTGGAGGGGGCGCGGCAGTTTCCATCCGTAGCGAAGGGCAAAGTGGGCGGCCAATCCTCGGCGTTCTTCCGCGGAGAGGGGACGGTCGAAAACGAGCAACTCCGCCACATCGCCGTTGAAAGCGCCGTAGGCCCCGCGGCCGATCTCGACCGGGGCGGTGACCGGATCGCGCGGGGACCGGGCGCCGTGAGCGACGGTGAGGCCGTTGACGTCCAACGTCGGCGCGCCGTTCCGGTAGTTGACCGCCACGAGAAACCAGCCGAAAGGCGAAGTCTGGTGCGAGACCAGAACGGCCGGCATATAACCGGCTCCATGTTCGTAGACGCTGATCCCGTTGGTTCCCGCCGAGAGCCCCACGCCGGCGCCGAACTCGCCGCCGTGTTGAGCGCCCAGGACGTAGCGCTGCCCGCTGACGCCGCCGACGCCGGAAGAGGCCTGATCGTCGATCTGATGCGGGAGTCTGGGCCGACACACCAGGAAGAGGCAGAAACTGTTCGTGGCGGGAGGATGCGGCAAGTTGAGCTGGTCGTCTCGTCCGTCGAAACGCAACACCGGGAAACCCTCGCCCCCGTCGGAGAGCCATCGCGGCTGAGCGGAGGGATTGTTCTGCACAGCGGCTGCCGGCTCCCCGGCTCGACTGATCCAGCTCCGCACAAAACGTGTCTCGCCGACCGCCCGTACCTGAGCAACCGCCTCGGGGTCCATGGCCTCGGCCGAGAGCCAGAGGCGCAAACCCGCCAAGTTCGCGGGATTCACCGGGATAGCCGGTTCCGGACGCCGGTCTTTGCCCGAGGCGTACACGACCAGGAAGGATTGGGGCGGGATCTGTTCCGACGGGAACACCCAGCGCCTTGGACGATCGGGATCGTCGCTCACCGCCCAACCGGCAAGATCCACCGGCGCCGACCCAGGGTTCCACAACTCGAACCAGTCGGGGGAATCCCCGTCTTCGTCTCGCAGGGTCTCGCCGTTGGACGGCTGAAGTTCGTTGATGAGGAGTGCGGGGAGAGCCGCCGCCGCGGCGTTCGCCTGAACGCAAGCCGCGCTAAGCCCCGCCCCGAGGAGCAACGGCAAAACGCGGCGGATTGACCGGGCCGGCGGCGGACGAGCGGCTCGGCTCGCAGCCTCCGGCAACCGGCCTTGTTGGTTGTTCATGGCAGGCATAGCCGGATCGTGATGATAACCCCATCCCGCAGCCGCCGAAACCCAGCAGATCACCGGTCTGCAACCCGGTCAGTCCTATTGGCTCCAACTCCGCTACAATGCCCGCAACTGTTGCGGCAGCGAGGCGCCCGACATGACCGTGTCCGTGGACGGAACACCGCGGGGAAGCGAGGTAGCCATCCAGCCTGCCAACGGTCCTTATTATTTCCGCAACTTTGAGTTCGTTCCCACCGCGGAAGTCGCGTTGGTGGAGATCGCCACCCAGCCCCACGGCGGGGGCGATTCCACGCTATTGATCGACGCGGTTACCGTCGTGCCGCGCGAGCCGGGCAACGTGGTGGTGCAAAACCCCAGCTTCGAAGCCAGCGGCCTGATTCCGCTGCCGGGGGTGTTCGGCGATCAGGCCGTCTCCGGGTGGCAAGCGGAAGGCACGGTGGGGGTGAACCTCGCCG